>CAZEWE010000001.1:0-27080 GCA_964515765.1 uncultured Methanospirillum sp.
CAAGCCGGCGAAGCTGCATCTGAAGGATTGCCCCGGCCTGTGCTTCATCAAGGGAAAATTTGTCAATGAGGGCTGTCTTTGCCTCATCAGCAGTCTGGGCGGCCCTGATGGTCGCGATTACCGCATCGATGTTGTCGATTGCATGGAGCAGACCACGGAGGATATGGACACGTTCTTCAGCTTTCCGCTTGTCAAACTCGCTCCTTCTTGTAATTACAGTTATACGATGTCGGACAAAATGCTCAATCAGAGCGATGAGTCCAAGGATCTTTGGCTGACGTTCAACGATTGCATAGTTGATGATCCCAAAGGTGCTTTCAAGAGCGGTGTGTTTATAGAGATGATTCAGAATAAGTTGTGGCCGTGCATCTTTCCGGAGATCGATGACAATTCTCATCCCATCCTTGTCTGATTCATCCCTGAGATCAGAAATCCCTTCAATCCGCTTCTCTTTAACGAGCTCTGCGATATGCTCGATGAGTTTTGCCTTATTGACCTGGTATGGGATCTCGGTAATGACGATCTGGTCCCGTTTGCCTGATTCGTCTATCTCTGCAACACCCCGGACGGTCAGTTTCCCCTGTCCCGAGAGGTATGCATTCTGAATCCCCTCAGTTCCCATGATGACACCACCGGTAGGGAAGTCCGGACCTGGCAGTATCTGCATGAGTTCATAGACCGTCGTGTCCGGGTGCTGCAGGTAATGGCAGACTGCATTACATACTTCTCCCAGATTGTGCGGAGGCATTTTGGTTGCGATACCAACAGCAATACCGTCTGATCCGTTAATCAGGAGATTGGGTAGTTTTGCCGGAAGGACTGATGGTTCCTGCAGGGATTCATCAAAGTTCGGGAAAAACTCGACTGTTTCTTTCTCAAGGTCGGTAAGGAGTTCTTCTGCTTCCCGTTTCAGCCTGACCTCGGTATAACGCATAGCCGCAGGAGCGTCGCCATCAACAGAACCAAAGTTACCCTGACCGTCGACGAGCATCATCCGGTACGAGAACGGCTGGGCCATCTTGACGATGGTATCATAGATGGATGAATCACCATGTGGGTGATACTTACCCATGACATCTCCGACTACACGGGCGGATTTTTTATATGCCTTGTCATGGGTGTTCCCCATCTCCCACATGGCAAAGAGTGACCGCCGGTGAACCGGTTTTAAACCGTCTCTGACATCAGGAATTGCACGCCCGATGATGACCGACATCGCATAATCGATATAGGAGGATTTCATCTCCTCTTCGATGTTGACCGGATTGACCTTCGGGGTAAAGAGTGGCTGCTGGGGTTCTTCAGATGTCAAGGTTCGTCACCTCTTTTGCATGCCGCTTAATAAAGTCACGACGGGCAGTTACATCATCTCCCATCAGCTTTTCAAAGATCTCATTTGCATAGGCTGCATCCTCGATGATAACCCGTTTGAGCACTCTCGTCTCCGGATCCATTGTGGTAGCCCAGAGCTGGGATGCATTCATTTCTCCCAGACCTTTGTATCGCTGAACATTCACGCCTTTTTCACCCATCTCCTGCTGAATCTCTCTCATCTCCTCTTCGGTGTAGGCGTACTTCTCCTGCTTGCCTTTGGCAATCCGGTACAGGGGTGGCTGGGCCAGATAAATATAACCGGCTTCAATGAGCGGCTGCAGATATCTGAAGAAGAAGGTCATGAGAAGTGTGCTGATATGAGCACCATCCACATCTGCATCGGTCATGATGATGATGTGATGGTACCGTGCCTTCTCGATATCGAATGACTCACCGACACCGGTGCCGATTGCTGATATGAGCGCCTGAATTTCGTTATTTTTCAGGATCTTATGGACGGTTGCCTTTTCAACATTCAGGATTTTACCACGAAGGGGAAGGATTGCCTGGAACCGTCTGTCACGGCCCTGCTTGGCACTGCCACCTGCAGAATCTCCTTCTACGATGTAGATCTCACTCTTTTCAGCAGAGCGCTCAGAGCAGTCGGCAAGTTTTCCAGGAAGTCCTGATGACTCAAGAGTGCTTTTTCTTCTGGCAAGCTCCTTGGCCTTCCGTGCTGCTTCTCTTGCCTGATATGCCAAAACTGCCTTATCAACTATTGAGGCCAGATCCTTTGGATGTTCTTCGAAGTATTCACAGAGAGAGGCATAGACCAGTGAATCAACAATGCCTTTGACCTCACTGTTCCCAAGTTTCATCTTGGTCTGGCCTTCAAACTGGGGGTTTGCCATCCTGATTGAGATGATGGCAGTCAGCCCCTCTCTGACATCATCACCTTTCAGGGAGAGGTTCTGGTCCTTGATTGCCTTATTCTCCTTGCCCATTTTGTTAATGGCCTTGGTAAGGGCAGATCGAAAACCTTCAAGGTGAGTCCCGCCTTCCTTGGTATTGACACTGTTTACGTAGGTGTATACTTTTTCTGAATATGCGGTTGCGTATTGGAATGCGATATCAACCTCAACCTTGGCATCTTCATCTTTTCTTCCAAAATAGATGACCGATTCGTGAACCGGCTGGGCTTCATGGTTAAGATATCTGACATATTCTGATATCCCGCCCTCATAGGAGAAGACCTCGCTGCACTCCTCAAGATCCTCGCACCGCTCGTCAGCTATGCTGATGGTGATGCCGGAGTTCAGAAACGCAAGTTCCCTCATCCGGTGAGCAAGAATATCATAGTCATATGCAACCGTTTCAAAGATCTTTGCATCAGGTTGGAACCGGATCATCGTTCCGGTGACCTTTGACAGGTATTTATCAAGGAATTCTTCCTTTGTTGCCGGGCAGTCCTCGGGAAGTTTTCCGTATCTTCTGATATACCTGTCTTTTATCTCCTCAAAGCTCTCTGTTTCCTTCTCAAGTTCCGTCTGTGGCTGACCTCGTGAAAAGAGCATCCGGTACACAAACCCGTTCTTCCAGACCGTGGCAGTCAGATCAACAGAGAGTGCATTGACTACTGAAACACCTACTCCGTGCAGACCCCCTGACACCTGGTAGGTATTTTTATCAAATTTTCCACCTGCATGAAGAACGGTAAGTACTGTCTCAAGAGCACTTTTGTTTTCATTGTCCTTCATCGGGTCTATCGGGATACCACGCCCGTTGTCCTCCACACTGACGCTTCCATCCTGGTGGATGACTACCTGGACATGGGTACAGTATCCTGCGAGTGCTTCATCGATGGCATTATCCACCACCTCATACACCAGGTGATGAAGACCACGGCTATCGGTTGACCCGATATACATCGCCGGTCGTTCCCTGACCGGTTCAAGACCCCGTAGAATTTTGATATTCTCAGAATTGTATGTATTGGACAGACAAAAACCTCCCAAAAAATATGTGATGCGAAAATGTGTCCAATACTATTGGTGTTTGTACAACTAAAACATGGTGATTCAGCTGCAAAAATATGAGTATATAAATCAGGCTGAGTCAGCTACCCGGTCTGCTTCGCGCACTGATTTTAAGTAAAATAACCCTACAACAGAGAACGTAATCACCGGTGAGACGAATTCGGGAATGTGAAATCCGAAACTGTCAACAAGCATGATAATCCCCAGACAGAGAATCGAATACATCGCTCCGTTTTTCAAAAACCGGTATTTTTTAATCCTGTCAATATTACCGACGGTTATCTGTCTGACTGCAATGGCACCAAGGGCATTTCCAACAAGGATGAGCGGGACTGACATGGTAAATGCAAACGCTCCAAGCACTCCGTCAATAGAGAATGTTGCATCGATTACTTCCAGGTACAGGATTTTACTGATGTCAGACATATCCCCACCCATGAGTTTTTGTTCCTGCAGCTCTGCATTCTGGCGAAAACCATGAACAATGAAAAAGGCCGTGGATCCAACAACTGCTCCAAAGGCCATCATGGCATTTCTCTCAATCGCTAACCAGACAATGGCCATGAGCAGGATGGACACAACTGCATAAAACCAGACCCCCTTGGAGAAGAAGTACCGTTCTCCCCGTAGCCCATACTCTTTCTCCTCAAGAAAGAGCCAGTGAAAGAAGAGGAAGATAAGAAATGTTCCTCCACCGATAAGCAGTATGGGGGAAGAAGTTTCAATAGCCTCTTTTACCTCCGGATTGTCACTGAACATCGCAGTGAATGCCTCCCAGGGTGTCAGTTCGGGTGTTGAGAACCAGACAAGGAGGAGGGGAAGCAGTCCGCGGACCAGAAAGACGGCAAACAGGATACCCCACAGCAGAAACCATCTCCGGTATTTTGGCTGCATGGTGCCGAGAACTTCTGCATTAATGATGGCATTATCAATACTGCAGATGATCTCAAACATGCACAGACCCATGATGGTCAGGATGATTGTGAAGAGTTCCACAAGAGTAGGTATGAGACGAAAAGGATATGAATACCATCTATTCTCCGAAGTCCAAATGGCAGAAGTTCAATAAATGCTGCTCAAAATTTTCCAGGATAATTAAGGAAGAGCACAATCACCCGTTCCGGTTACCAGTTCACTATAAATACTCAGTTCTCCAATCCGAAGATATGAAGAATCAGGTTCTTCTCATCCTTGTATTTTTATTGACTATGGGGATTCTGTCATCGGGATGCATAAATCAGGACTTAGGTTCACTCTCAGATAGTGGTCCGGTTCCTGTATCCACGGGTGAAGAACAGGTAGCAGCTGGTACACAGACCCTTTCTCCAGCCGAACCGGTTCAGAAACGGGTGATGACTCCTGACACTCCTGCCTCAAATCAACTGAAAGTGTTCATCGAAGACACATTTCCAGAACTGACGAAGGCTTACATGGCAATCAGGGCATCTGACCGGGCTCTTGATGCAGCTGGCATCCAGGAAAAAGCCCTGGCACTTGAGACCATGGTTAAAGATCTGACCGATGAATATGATCTTGACCGGTCACTTCCTGAAAAGAATGTCTTCCCTGGTCTGACATCTAAAGAGGAAGTAATTTTTAACAAATATCTTGGGTTTATCAGATCCCTCGGGTCCTATGCATCAAATCTGAAACAAGCCGTATACTGGAAGAATGCAGGTACAGATGCAGCTTCTCTTGGAAATTACCGGAGATATCAGGATCTTGCCGATAATTATGGGAAGAAAGTGATTACCGATATAAAGACACTGGATGGATATTGTTCGGAATGGGGATTTCCATACCTGGATAAAAAATATGTCCGGGAATATTCCTTTACATCCTGATGGTCTGGCCTGATTCACTTTTTTTACTCAGGGATAGTCAGCGTTCCTGCAGTCCCGTCCACTTCAACCATCGTGCCGGATGTAAGACTGGTTAAGGGTGTTCCGATCCGGTCGATCATGGGTATCTTTCCCATTATGGCGCCGACAACAATGATGGTCTCTGCTTCCTGGTTGATGATCGCCGCCGGAGCATGACCATTGCGCGAGAGGGCATAGAGAATATAACTCCCGACTGTTGATCCTTTCCCATATTCAAAAGCCAGAACTGACCCGGTGATGTCCTTTCCCTCAAGCGGGTGGCCGGGTTCTAATACAATACCTGTTTCCGGATCCACACCGGAAAGAAATGAGATTGGATCAGGGCCAATAAGCAAGGGTCCTTTTCCAATACCACGCGATATTCCGCGTCCCTGTAATATCATGCACACTCACGTATAAGTAGAACGACTGGATAATTATGTACTATGGAACAGCCTCTTGCACGTATCTCCTGTGAAAATGAGATTCACTATCAGATCCGGATCCAGGAGCTGGAGGCCCAGAATCTTGAGTTGTCTATCAGATCAGAGGAATTAATCAAGGAAAACTCTGTTCTGAAAAGAGAAAATTCACAACTCAAACGAATGCCCCTCTTTGTTGCGCTGGTAGTGGATGTCTTTGAAAATGGCGAGATTTATCTCCGTCAGATGGGGAACAACCAGGAGTATGTTACCCTGCTCGCCGATGATCTGCGCCCCCACATTTATCCGGGTTGTAAAGTCGCCGTGAACAATGCTCTTTCCGTGGTAAAGGTCCTTGAAGAGACCTATGACTCCCGGGTCAGAGTAATGGAACTTGATGAATCCCCTGATGTGACCTTTGAGTATGTTGGTGGGCTCACGGGTGAGATTGAAGAGATCAGGGAAGCGGTTGAATATCCATTGACAATGCCTGAAGTTTTTGAGCGTATAGGTGTTGAGCCCCCCAAAGGAATTCTCCTCTATGGGCCACCTGGTACTGGGAAAACTCTCCTTGCAAAAGCAGTTGCTCATAATGCAAAGGCCACTTTCATCCGGATGAGCGGAAGTGAGCTTGTTCATAAATATATTGGAGAAGGTGCCCAGATGGTTCGCGAGCTCTTTTCACTGGCACGGGACCGTGCACCATCAATTGTTTTTATTGATGAGATTGATGCAATCGGAACCACCCGGACCAATGACGGGACAAGCGGGAGTGCAGAGGTTCAGCGTACCCTCATGCAACTGCTGGCAGAGATGGATGGATTTGATAACCGTGGTGATGTCAGGATAATGGCAGCCACCAACCGGGTTGATATGCTTGATGCAGCACTTCTCCGTCCGGGCCGTTTTGATCGGATCATTGAGATACCGGTACCTGATATCATTGCCCGTGAGGAAATAATTAAAATCCACACGAGGAAGATGACCCTTTCTCCTGATGTGAATCATGCAGAGATCTCACTTCTGACTGAAGGGCTTACCGGCGCTCAAATCCAGGCAGTCTGTAGGGAAGCAGGTATGTTTGCTGTCCGAAAGAGTGCTTTTGAAGTGACAAACCAGGACCTGCTTGATGCCATTAACAAGGTTACTGGCGATGAGCATGATACTGAAGAGCGGATGTACCGCTAATTTAGTTTTTTTATGAATCTGCTGATTTTCAGCAGACCGGGTATCAGAATATACCAGGAATTGAGGAGATCAGAGACAGCGTGGAATGCTCTTCGGTTTTATGGTCCGATTGAAACCCCGGTCGGTGTTGTCGTCCAGCTCAGTTCACTTTCAGCAGCGCTCTCCCTGGCGTCTGATTTAAAGTACTTTATCCGCAAGTACGGGTCTGATTATCTTTTTGAGATAACTCCGGGTACGTATTGCACTCCATCGGTTGCAAAATCACGGTATCTTGTGAGGGGATCCCCTGTAGATCCCTGGCCATGGAAGGTCTGGTACTGGGTAAAAGGTGACGGAAGCCTGGGGAAATCTGAAACCTATCCTGAATCATGTACCCTGGACAAAAACCAGACCTGTGGCGGGTATGTTTTTGAGGTACTCTGCTCTGAAGATGAGTATTTAGTCTACCGGCTTATGACACCTGAAGATGGTGAAACAAACAGTCCTGAAAAAATAGATGAGATAGAAAACCTGTAATCAGGCAAACATGACGCCAGCTGTAGTCAGCCGGTGATCTCGTTCAAAGTCGCATCTGAATTTATTCAGAGCAGTCAGGAAATCTTCATGAGAAACCTGGGGGTGTTCCTTTCTGATAGCAAACATTCCGGCTTCCATGCAGATTGCATTCAGATCCGCTCCGTTTCTTCCCTCAGTCAAACGGGCAACCTCCATCAGGTCAACATCATCTGACAGGTTCATACACCGGGTATGGACTTTCAGGATGGAATATCTGCCTTCGGTATCCGGAAGCGGAATTTCGATAATTCTGTCAAACCGTCCCGGACGTAGGAGGGCTGCATCCAGAATATCAATCCGGTTTGTTGCACCGATGATTTTCACATCACCTCTGGGCTCAAAACCATCCATTGCTGCGAGGAGTTGCATAAGAGTTCTCTGCACTTCGCGGTCTCCGGAAGTCATCGCCTCTGTGCGTGATGCACCTATGGCATCGATCTCATCGATGAATACAATGGATGGTGCCTTTTCTTTTGCCAGGTCAAAGAGTTCTCTGACAAGGCGTGCTCCTTCACCAATGTATTTCTGGACCAGTTCTGAGCCGACAGTGTGCAGGAAGATTGCATGAGTCTCATGCGCAACGGCCTTTGCAAGAAGGGTTTTTCCCGTTCCTGGAGGGCCGTAGAGCAGGACACCTTTTGGTGGATTAATACCGATCTTCTCAAAGAGATCAGGCCGTGTCATCGGAAGCTCGACAGCTTCACGAATCTCCATGATCTGCTTTTCAAGACCGCCAATGTCCTCGTAGGTCTCAGTCGGAGCATCAACCAGTTCCATGCCATACACCTGTGAATCATATGTACTTGGAAGTACTTCCACAATCGCCAGGGACTGCTGGTTTAATGTACATCTGACTCCGGCTTTCAGAGTTTCAGGACTTACTGCCTGTGAAACCCTGACAAGAAACCGGGGCCCCGCACTGGACCGCACGACGACGCGGCCGGAATCGATGATATCAGTTACGGTACCGACGATGAGCGGGGGGGTTTTCAGGTGTTCAATCTCGCTTTTCAGCTTCCTGACCTCCCGTTCATACCGGATCTTCTGGGTCTCAATATATCGCTTATCTGACTCCAGTTGCCGTATCTGCTCTTTCAATTCCTGGTTTTGCGATTCCATTCCTGCAACCCGGTCTACTAAATACCGGTATAACTCCTCAGGAGTTTTCATGTCATCCGGGTGGCGGGCTGCTTCTGCCATCTGATCAATCAGGTATATAGGGGTAAGTGACTATATGATGTTTGCGAAAATGCAGTGTGAAATGTGCGGCGCAGAAGCCAAAGGCCCTTTGAAAAGGATCAAGATCGAAGGGGCTGAGCTCTCGGTGTGTAATGCCTGTGCAAAATATGGCACTGAAGTTCAGGGAACAGCTCCCCGGACATCCGCAGCACAGGCGTCACGAACATCCGCCTATTCCGGTTCCGCAAAACCACAGGTTCAACGGTCCAGGGATCTGTTTGACCGGATGGGAGGCGATCTTGTTGAAGATTATGCTGACCGGATTCGGGATGCACGGATGAAGCTGGGAATGACCCAGAAAGATCTTGCCCTTGCCATGATGGAGCGTGAGCTCCTCGTAAAGAAACTAGAAAAAGGCGAACTGATACCGGAAGATGAGGTTCGGAAGAAGTTGGAAAAGACACTCAATATCAGTCTGCTGGATGAGGGTTCATCAGAACCGACTGATCTACACCATGCCCGGATGACTACTACCATGGGGGATGTCATCCAGATCAAGAAGGCAAAGAAGTAATTTTTCTATTTTTTTGTGCGTGATATGGGAATGTAGCTTGGGTGTAATGTCCGTGCTATGCTATGTCATGGCACGATCGCGATATATTTATATGTAGCCACACTGACCCCTGATCATGACAACCAGTGTGGAGGGTGTGAAGTCTGTGGCATTCTGCAGTCCTGCTTCTTCCAGCTTGTCGTCCGTACCGAACGACCGTTCGATCGAATATCGTTATTATTCGTTCTTTTTTAGCTTTTATCAGTTTTTTTGGTACTGAGTGATTACTCGTATCAAATTCGGAGTGATCTGTTATGAGAGGAAAAGATATCAGACTTGAAAGAATTATGAACCGCAACACAAGAAAGACGATCATTGTTCCCATGGACCATGGGGTAACCCTCGGACCCATTGAGGGCCTTGTCGATCTTCCTGATGCAGTAAATTCGGTGGCAGAGGGAGGGGCAAATGCAGTACTCGGGCATGTTGGTCTGGGCCTGCATGGACACCGGCAACGAGGTCACGATGTCGGCCTTATTCTGCATCTCTCTGCATCGACCGCAATAGGTCCTGATCCAAATGAGAAAGTATTGGTCAATTCGGTGACGAATGCCCTGAAAATGGGAGCCGATGCCGTTTCGATGCATGTGAATATCGGTGCCGATTCTGAAGCACAGATGCTTACTGATCTTGGACATGTCGCAATCGAATGCATGGAATGGGGAGTTCCGCTCCTTGCTATGATGTACCCCCGTGGCCGGAACATCGATGATGAACATGCCGTGGAACATGTCAGGCTTGCAGCCCGGGTCGCTGCAGAACTAGGAGCTGACCTTGTGAAAACCAATTACACCGGTGATCCTGATACCTTCCGTGAAGTGACCAGGGGCTGTCCGGTTCCGGTTGTGGTGGCAGGAGGATCAAAGACAGATGATCTCACAACCCTTGAGCTGATTGAGGGTTCAATGGAAGGCGGAGCAGCCGGTCTTTCTATCGGAAGAAATGCCTTCCAGCATGCAAAGCCGGCATCATTTGTCAGGGCCTGTGCGAAAATTGTCCATGAAGGAATGGGCGCAGCAGAAGTGAATGAGATGCTGAAAGGAGGACTGTTATGATTGGGAAACAGATCCGCATAGAACGGATTATGGACCGGAACACCGGGAAAGCGGTCATAATTCCAATGGATCATGGGATGACCCTGGGGCAGATCGATGGTCTGTTAAACATGACCGAGACGGTTGCCGAGGTATCAGACGGTGGGGCAAATGCTATTATTCTTCACAAAGGTCTTGTCCGCCCGGGTCACCGGAGAAAAGGACGGGACATTGGACTTATCATTCATCTCTCCGCCGGGACGAGCATGAACCCTGACCCGAATGATAAAGTCCTCATCTGTAGTGTTGAGGAAGCTGTTTCACTTGGAGCAGATGCAGTGTCCATTCACATCAATCTTGGTGCACCACAGGAATCAAAGATGATGGAATCTGCCGGTCAGGTCGTCCGTGACTGTAACCGGTGGGGCATTCCTCTTCTTGCAATGATCTACCCGCGTGGTGAGGGCATTGATCCAAATGATCCCCGGCATGTCGGGCATGCTGTCCGTGTGGCAGAGGAACTGGGTGCTGATTTAGTCAAAACAAATTACACTGGTGATCCTGAATCATTTGCAAAGATTGTCAAGGCATCATCCATTCCTGTCCTGATTGCAGGTGGAGAGAAAGGAGAAGACCTCGACTGCTACAAGACCATCTACGATGCTGTGCACTTTGCGAAATGTGCAGGGGTATGTATGGGTAGGAATGCCTTCCAGCGTGACAATGTAGCAAAATTCGTATCCAATATATCACAGGTTGTTCATCAGGGAATACGTCCTGAGACCATATGAGGAATCATGAAACAGGTATTTGTTGATCTCCGGCCATGGGATAAGGAACTCGCAATTGCAGCCCTTGAATCAGGAGCTGACGGGGTAATTGCCGAATCTGCCGGGCCGGTCAGGGAACTTGGGCGGATCTTGGTCATCGCTCCGGATGGGGATCTCATCCCTGAACAGGATATCCATGAGATAACCATAGAAAACACCGGGGATCAGGCACGGGCAATGGAAGCTGCAAAGAACTGTCGGATCATTGTGCACACTCCTGACTGGACGATAATTCCCCTGGAAAACCTGGTGGCATGTGGAGAAAATGTCATCGCAGCAGTTACCAGTTTAGAAGAAGCAGAGCAGGCGCTTTTTGTCCTTGAAAAAGGGGTGGCCGGTGTTCTGGTGAAAACCGATGATCCGGACCTTGTCAGATCAATATCCCGCCTGGTTCAGTCAGGAACTTCCGGACAACAACTCCACCGTCTGACAGTGACCACCGTCAAACCTGCAGGAATGGGTGAACGGGTCTGTGTCGATACCTGTTCGTTAATGGTAGACGGGGAGGGTATGCTTGTTGGAAATACCTCTTCAGGTTTTTTCCTTGTACATGCAGAGACACTTGTCAATCCCTATGTTGCCCCCCGGCCATTCAGGGTGAATGCAGGCGGTGTTCATGCATACCTCCAGGTACCGGATGGAAAGACAGCATACCTGGCTGACCTGAAGGCAGGTGACCGGGTGACGATTGTTCATGGGAATGGTTCCTGCCGGGAAGCAACCATTGGAAGGGTGAAAATTGAACGGCGGCCCCTCTTCCTTGTTGAAGCAGAAAGTGAGGGCCGGAAAGTTTCAATTATTCTGCAGAATGCAGAGACCATCAGACTTGTTCGTCCGGATAATTCTGCAGTCTCCGTAACCTCACTCAAACCCGGTGATGTTGTTCTGGGCCGTGTTGAGAGCGGCGGTCGTCATTTTGGTATGGCTATTGATGAGACCATCATTGAGAAATAACATGAAAATTGGCATCATTGGCGGAACCGGAGGGATGGGAAATCTCTTCTCACAGGTTTTTAGCAAGGCCGGTCATGAGGTTCTCATATCAGGCAGGAAAACCGTGATCACTCTGGAGGATATTGCCCGCCTTGCTGATGTCATTCTTATTTCAGTGCCAATCAGGGACACTGTTTCTGTCATTCATGAGATTGCACCGCTCCTTGGTGAACATCAGATCCTGGCCGATTTGACATCTTTGAAGATTGATCCGGTCAGGGCCATGCTTACTTCAAAGGCAAGGGTTGTCGGACTTCACCCGATGTTTGGCCCGACTGTCGGAACCATCCAGGGACAGACTATCGTTGCAACTCCTGCACGATGTAACGAGGATGATCTCCGGTTTTTTCAGAATATCTTTGAAAGCCAGGGTGCCCGGGTTACCTGTACGACACCTGAAGAGCATGATCGGATGATGGCCGTCATACAGGGCCTGACCCATTTTAAAGCAATATTACTTGCAGGGACCATGCGCAGACTGGGGATATCACCTGCAGATACCGAGTTGTACATGAGCCCGGTGTACCGGATGGAGACCGGAATTGCCGGAAGGCTGCTGGCCCAAAGCCCTGAACTGTATGCTGACATCCTCTGTATGAACCCCCGGGTTCCGTCTGTACTGGATACGTGTCAGCAGGCCTTTGATGAGTTACTCAGCATGGTAAAAGAAGGAGATCGTGATGCATTTACCGAAGAATTTCTTGCATCCCGTGATTGGTATGGACCGTTCTGCGAGCAGGCACAAAAAGAGACTGACCACCTTATACAGGCGATGGTGAGCAGGTGACGCTTATAACTCTCGGTCCGGCAGGGACCTTTTCGCACGATCTTGCCCGGTTGATGGATAATGAGATCATATTGGTTCCGACTATTGGTCGTGTCTTTACCCAGGTACTTGAGACCGGAATCCCGGGACTGGTCCCCCTTGAGAACAGTGAAGCCGGAGGGGTTACTGCAACCATGGACGGGCTTATGCAGCACCCGGTTTACATCTCAGAAGAGCGGTATCTGGCAATACATCATACCCTGGCCTCTGATTCAACCCTGGACAAAATTTCAGTAATCTTTGCCCATCCGCAGAGTCATGAACAATGCAGTAAATATGTCGATGATCTGGGTCTTCAGGTCATCCATACCGAAAGCAATGCTGCGAGTGCCCATGCCCAGAAGGAACGACCCGGCTCTGCAGCAATTCTCTCAGAGACCCTTGCAAAGAGTTCCGATATACCAGTACTCGCTGAAAATATTGAGAACAATCCGGATAATATCACCAGGTTCATTGTTATCAGGAAGGAACCCTTCACCGAAGATCATCCTGAAAAATGCAGTATTATAATAGATCCTGGTGAAAACCGGGCAGGGCTTTTATATGATCTCCTCAGTCCGTTTAAAGAGACCGGGGTAAATCTGACCAGGATTGAATCACGGCCCTCAAAGAGATGTATGGGGAACTATGTCTTCTTTATTGATCTGCAGTGTGAAGGAGCATGGAAAGAGGCAATAGATCAGATTGGAACCATTACCCGGGTAAAGCATCTGGGTTGTTATCACCTGACCGGAGATAATCCATGCAGATGAACATTGGAAGATGCGGGCCGGTCTGTTTCACCTGTTCAGCGCCCCCCTCAAAAAGTTATACTCACCGGGCACTTATCATTGCCGCACTTGCGGATGGTGAGTCTGAGATCTTCGGACAACTGGATGCCGATGATACCAGAATGACTGCGCGTGCTCTGATGCAGCTTGGGATCCGACTTGACTGGTGTACGGAGGAGATACGTGTTCAGGGAAAAGGAGGGCATCTTCAGTCACCAGCAGAGGAGATCAATATTCAGGATTCAGGGACTTCGATGAGGCTCCTAACTGGTGTCTCTCTCCTTGCTGATGGCCCGGTGGTTCTGACCGGTAGTGCACGGATGCAGGAGCGGCCATTAGGCCCCCTCATTGATACCCTGAATGCTGCTGGTGCAATGATAACCTGTCTCAACAATCCCGGATGCCCACCGGTGCGGATAGAGGGATCATTTCCCGATGGGGATATTTGTATAGATGGAAGTATCTCAAGTCAGTTTATCTCCTCTCTTCTGATCGCAGCTCCGTATGCTGCCCGTGATGTGCATATTCACCTGACCGGCGATCCGGTTTCTCTGCCCTATATCCTGATGACTATCGACAGCATGCATGCATTTGGCGCAGAGGTCATCGTTGCTGAAGGAGAAGAGGGAGAACCGGTTTTTACGGTATCTTCCGATAAGAGATACAAACCACGGGCGTATGTCATTGAAGGTGACTTCTCATCATCATCCTACTGGTTTGCCCTTGCTGCGATATGTGGGGGAACTGTGACTGTTTCCGGACTGAATTCACAATCGGCCCAGGGAGACCGCAGACTCCTTGAGATACTTGAAAAAATGGGATGCATAATTACCCAGGAGCAGGAGTCGATCACTCTTACCCGGGATTTGGGTACTTCCCTCAAAGGAATCGAGGTAAATATGTCCGATTGTCCGGATATCGTTCAGACTGTCTGCATGGTGGCCGCCGTATCCTCTGCTCCAACCCGGATTACCGGAGTCCATCATCTCAGGATGAAGGAGAGTGATCGGATTGCGGCGATTGCAAATGGTCTGACAACCCTAGGTGGTATAGTAGAGACTGAAGAGGATGCAATAATTATCCATCCTGCTCCTCTCCATGGAGGAATCATTCATCCCGAGAATGATCACAGGACCGCTATGAGTTTTGCCGTGCTTGGGTGCTTTATTGGAGATGTCACAATCCTTGATGCCGGATGTGTTACTAAATCTTATCCAGGATTTTGGGAGGAGTTACGACGGATATGGCAAAACGCCGTATTGTGCTGATCGGATATCGGGGTACCGGTAAAAGCAGTATTGGGAAGGCTCTTTCCCGACTGACCGGTCAGGGATACCTGGACACGGATCAACTCATCGAGGATGCGACCGGAAAGAAGATTCCCCAGATATTTGAGTCAGAAGGTGAAAGCGGATTTCGTGAGATAGAGCAGCATGTTATTGCACGAATACCGTCCGGTGCAGGGATAATCAGTACAGGAGGAGGAGCCGTTATACGGCCTGACAATGTCCGGATGCTCAGAATGAATAGCATCGTTGTCCTTCTGAATTCTAGTCCTGAAGTGATCTATAAGCGAATTCATAAAACTGACCGCCCATCACTCACCGGACTTTCTCCCCGGGATGAGATTGACCTTGTCCTGAAGGAGCGGATGCCAATATACCGGAGTGCTGCTGACATTGTTATTGATACCAGCACGACTACATCAGAGGAGGCTGCAAGGCAGATTCTGAATCTGGTTGAGAATGGAATCTGTGTCCCTGAAAAAAGAAACGAACTCTTCGCATCTGTGATGAAGACCGCAATCCCGGCAGGAGAGAAGATACATCTCAAGAAAATATCCGGGGATAATGATCTCTTTCTGTATGGGATATTGGG
This sequence comes from uncultured Methanospirillum sp., assembly GCA_964515765.1. Lineage (GTDB taxonomy): Archaea > Halobacteriota > Methanomicrobia > Methanomicrobiales > Methanospirillaceae > Methanospirillum. The sequence continues at coordinate 15,501 of CAZEWE010000001.1, forward strand.
ATTTCCCTGTATGCACAGCAAAAGCCCTGGTATCTACAATCATCTCTTCGCAGATTATGGGATGCCTGCCCATTACACCTGGTTTGAGCATTCGGATCCCGGGCAATTCCTTTCACTCCTGCCCGGAACCGGAGTTCGTGGTCTTTCGGTTACCATTCCTCATAAAGAGGCCATCATACCCCATCTGGACGAGATTAAACATGATGCTGAATCGATTGGTGCAGTAAATACCGTCCTCATTCAGGATGACAAAAAGTATGGATTTAATACCGACTGGAAAGGTATCTACCGTCCGCTTGAAGGGACAGAAGGGAGCTCGGCTGTTATTCTTGGTGCCGGAGGTGCGGCGGCTGCAGCAGTATATGCTGTTTCCATGCGGGGATTTACTCCGGTTATTTTAAACCGGTCACCAGATCGGGCAGCGCGTCTTGCCAGGAAGAGCGGGGCTGAGATTGGAACTCTTGATGAATTCGGGAAGTTTCATCCGGATCTTGTTATCAATACTACCCCGGTCGGCATGGGATCAGACCCGCACACTCCGATTCCTCCGTCTGCCTTAGATCCAGGAATGAAGGTATTTGATCTGGTATATACTCCCCGTGACACGCCCCTTTTGCAGGCTGCCCTTGCCGCAGGTTGCTCTGTGATACCGGGAACCGAGATGTTTATTCATCAGCTGGCAGAGCAGTTCCGGATTCTTACCGGGATTGATACCCCTGTTTTACGGCTTCGGGAGATGCTTTCATGAATACGTTCGGCCGGAATTTTCGGGTAACCACCTTTGGTGAGAGTCATGGAGCAGCAATCGGTGTTGTCATCGACGGATGTCCTCCTGGATTTTCAATAACTGAAGAGGATATTCAGGTGTATCTCGATAAAAGAAAACCCGGACAGAGTGACCTGGTAACTCCACGGAAAGAGGCTGATGCAGTGCACATCCTCTCCGGAATATTTGAAGGTAAAACTCTTGGAACTCCGATCTGCCTTCTCATTCAGAATACCTCGATGAAATCTGCAGATTATGATGAACTGAAAGAGATTTTTCGACCAGGTCATGCAGATCGGGGATATATTGAAAAATATGGAATTCGGGATCACCGGGGTGGGGGCCGGAGCTCAGGCCGGGAGACTGCAGCCCGTGTCGCAGCAGGCGCTGTTGCAAGACGGTATCTTGAAAAAGAAGGGATTAAAATCTCCGGATCCCTGACCTCTGTTCATGGTGAACAAACCCCCGATGGAATTGAGCAGGTCATCCGTGATGCCAGGGATAGAGGAGAGTCGGTTGGTGGCGTTGTCAGTCTTGTCGCATCCGGCTGCCCTCCCGGACTTGGTGATCCGGTTTTTGGAAAACTCGATGCACTAATCGCCTACGCCATGATGGGTATTGGTGGAGTAAAAGCAGTAGAGATTGGATCAGGTGTTCAGGCAGCATCCATGACCGGTTCAGAGCATAATGATCAGATGAGTTCCGAGGGGTATCTTTCGAATAATGCAGGAGGGATTTTTGGAGGGATCTCATCAGGTCAGGATATCCTTGTGAGACTCAGTATCAAGCCAACCCCGTCTATCCGTGCCCTTCAGCAGACCGTAGATACGAGTGGTATGGAGAGGACAATTTCTGTTAAGGGGAGGCATGATCCCTGTATTGCGGTAAGAATTGTACCAGTAGCTGAGGCGATGATGGCACTGGTGCTCATGGATACCCTTCTGGAGCAGAGAAAAATCCTCCCCGACTGCTACCAGGAGCCATGATTTTTGCATATGACTCTTCATATTCCTCTTCTTCTTGCACCGGCTGGATCACCTGAGTCTCTTATTGCCGCCTGTGCTGCTGGTGCTGATGCAGTCTATCTGGGTGGCCGCCAGTTTGGAGCACGTCAGTTTGCCACAAATTTCTCTGATGCTGAACTGAAAGAAGCGGTCAGGTATGCTCACCTCCGTGGTGTTCAGGTCTATGTTACGGTCAATACCCTGATAACAGAGCGGGAGATGTATGAAGCGCTTTCATATCTCCTCTATCTGTTTTCGATTGGTGTGGATGCAGTTCTGGTTCAGGATATCGGACTGTTGTCCGTTGCCCGGCAGTACATTCCGGATCTCATCCTCCATGCTTCAACCCAGATGGGTATCCACAATATTCCTGGTGCCCTGTATGCTGCGAAAAACGGGTGCAGGAGAGTTGTGCTGGCACGGGAACTGACTGGAGAGGAGATAGAGAAGATTGCGGATGCACTAACCAAGTATCCGGTAGACCTGGAAGTATTTGCACATGGAGCCCTCTGTTATGCATATTCCGGACGGTGCCTGTTATCCTCACTTGTCGGTGGGAGAAGCGGCAACCGGGGGATGTGTGCTCAGCCATGCCGGAAACAATACCAGATGATGGAAGGGCCGGTTGACCAGTATGGCAGGGTTGAGAAAGCCCATTCAATTGGAAAGACGGGATACCTGCTCTCAACAAAAGATCTCTCACTCTATCCGGTTCTTAATACCATTGTGAAACTACCGGTGGCTGCACTGAAAATTGAGGGTAGAATGAGATCACCTGCCTATGTTGCAACAGTCACCTCTATCTATCGGAGAGCCCTTGATGCAGTCAGGACCGGATCATTTTATCCTGATCCTGAAGATAGTGCGGATCTCTCCATCGCATTTTCCCGGGGATTTACTTCAGGATACATCAGTGGATCAGACTATTCTCACGTTATGGGTCGTGATTACCCAGGTAACCAGGGATATTATCTGGGAACCGTCATCTCGTCAGAGAACGGGAAAATCTGGGTAAAACCAGTACCAAATATAATTCTCCGTCAGGGTGATGGACTTGTCTTCAGAAGTGAGGGATTTGAAGAAGGTCTCGTGTTCAGGGATGATCCGGTAATCCGGGGTGGAATGATTGAAATCAGGGCTCCATTTAAGCCAAAGAATGGTGCCCGTGTATATATGACCGGACGAAGAGAACTTGAGCGAAAAATTACAGCCCTTCTCTCCCATCCTGATGAGCGATATGCCGGGTCGCTTGCGATATCATGTTCTCTTATATTCTCTCCGGAAGGAATCATTTTTGGAAAAGGAGTGGTATATGACAGACATGAACATGCCCATTCGTTTGAATTTATCGGGCCTGATGTCGTTGAACCTGCAAAGACGCGATCCCTGACTCCGGATCACATCCGGGAACAGCTCAATAAGACAGGAGGGACACTCTTTACTTTCACGAATATTGAGATATCAGAAGAGGAAGGATGGTTTGCCCCTGTCCGTGTACTGAATTCACTCAGGCGTGAAATCCTTCAGGCAGCAGAAGATGCACTCATTCAGTCACGAATTCAAAAACCAGAAATTATTTTCAAAATCCGTAACGAAATTGATGATTATATATCTCTGGATAATCCTGCTCATCAGGAACCGGTAATAGAGAAATCAAACCTGATAGTTCTTGTTTCATCAATGGCTGAAGCCCATTCCGCTCTGAATAATGGCGCTGACCGGGTATATCTGGAGTGGCAGAATGTCCCTGATAAAAGTTCAGGATTATCACATCATGCTCATATGATCGGCATCATGGTCCCAGGGGTGATTCGCCAGAAAGATCTGGAGACTTTCTCCGCTCATCTGAATGCTTATGCTTCTTTAGGTATCCGTCATTTCCTCGTAGACTCAGTCGGAATGGGTGAATGTATCCTTGAATGCAACCCTGATTGTTCGGTTTCATCCTTTTATGGTCTGCCGGTGACGAATACTGCATCGATGAAAGCATGTGGCAGGTATGAGTTCTGCACTCTTTCTCCTGAATTATCAGAGCAGGAGATATCTGACATCTGCCAGATTTATCGGATGAGCACTGGTCCCTCCCCTGCGATCTGTTGTCAGGGTCTCATTGAAGCAGCGGTTACTGAAGACCATGTGTGTGAGTATGCTGACAAACAAAAAGGAACCGGACTCTTTCTTCAGGATGAAAAGAAGTACTCGTTCCCGGTATGGTGTGAATCATCCGGCAGAAGCCACATTCTGAATTCATCTGAGCACAGTCTCATTGTTGAATATCAGGCATTGCATCAGATGGGGATTAGATGGTTCATTATTGACGCCCGTGGACGGGGTGATGGATATGCTGGTGAAATGGCCCGGATATGGAAGAGACGGATGATACCTGACCTGACAAGGGAAGAGGTAGGTCAGATGAGAGATGCCATAATCAGTATGAGCAGTGGAGGAATTACCAGATCAGGGTACAGGAGAGGTCTTTCTGGAATTAAATCATAAACCAAAAGAGCAGGGAAGCGAACATCACATCTAAACGATTGTTAACTGATAAGTAATACAACAACCAATGAATGCCATATGAAACAACAATCACTGAAAACACCACTCGTCCTCGTTAATCTGAAGTGTTACAATGAATCAATCGGAAACGGGGCTCACCGTATTGCACGGGCTGCTCGGGAAGTAATGGATGAATCAGGTGTAACCATCGCACTGGCACCGTTGTATATTGATATTCATCCCATTAACCACCATTATGATATCCCGGTTTTTGCCCAGCATGTTGATCCGGTTGACCCGGGGGCTCATACCGGACGTATGCCTCTTGCTGCAATCAAATCTGCAGGGGCGATAGGATCACTGGTTAATCACTCAGAGTACCGCCTGAATATCGCAGACATTGAGAAAAATGTCAGTGCTTTGAAAAGTGCCGGTCTTCTCTCCTGTGTCTGTTCAAATAATGTGGCAACTACTGCAGCCCTGGCAGCTCTTGGCCCAGATTATGTGGCAATTGAACCACCTGAACTCATCGGTGGAAAGATCTCTGTATCAGAAGCAAACCCGGATATTATCACCGGTTCAGTAGATGTTGTCAGAAAAATAAATCCTGATGTAAAAGTTCTGACCGGTGCCGGAATTCACTCCGGGAAATGTGTGAAAACTGCAGTTGAGCTTGGAACAGATGGTGTTCTGCTGGCATCAAGTGTTGTGAAGGCCGAAGATCCTGCAGCAGTTCTTCGCGACCTTGTCTCACTTCTCTGATTACCTGGAGTAATGGGGATCGAGGGTGATGAGAACCTCAGCCTCTCCTCCATTTTCCGGCACCAGTAGCCGGACCATACAGTGAAGATCCTCAGGCGTTCTGATAACCGAACGAGATGTCAGAAAAGAAATCCCGGTACCGGTAGAGATAACTTCACGAACTGCATCTGAAATTTCCATCTCCCGGAGGATCCGGTTCTTAATCAGTGAAGTTCCAATGATCTCATTTTTTCGTGCATCCAGTAATTCCAATGCACGGGGATTGATCTCTTTTATTACTCCATTTTTTGAAACGACCAGCACACCGATATGGATGGCTCGAATGATGTTTTCATATCGTTTTTCAGACCTTCGAAGCCCTTCTTCAATTTTACAATAATTTGTAATATCCCTCCCCAGAGTGACGGTTCCAATCGGATTTCCTTCGACATTGACAAACGGGACCGTTATGATATCAAGCTCAGTAATCTTTGATCCGGTTTTGACAGATATTCTTTCATTTATATCAGAAGAGGGCTCGCTTTTACACCCTGGCAATCCATTATGAATAAGCCCGCAGGGATATTCCTCTTCTCTTCTGCCAATCGGTTCATTTGTGTTCTGTGCACAGAGCAGATCAGATCCTGCCTGATTTACAAAGAGGAACGAACCCTCCCTATCTTTAGCCCAGAGGATGTCCGGAACCGTATCACAGAGCCTTCTCATCAGGGCATACATTGATGCATACTCTTCCTTGGCTGCAATAAGAGATCTCCGCATCGTATCCTGCTGAATAGCAGAGCCTATCATTGCAGACGCTGCAAGGAGGGCATCAATCTCGACACCAGTCCATGTCCGCTCACCCAGATAATCAGCAAACCAGAAGACCCCCCAGACCTTCTGATCAACAAACACCGGGAAGACAGCAATGGATTTTGCACTCACCCCTCCCTTTACCGGATCATATTCCAGGATCTCTGAAGCATTGAGGATGAGTGTCTCCCCTCTGATGAGCCGGGAGATGAGTTTTTTCTCTACCGGAATATTTTCATTTTTTAAGAATTTCTCTCGTTCTTCTATATGAGTGGCTATTCTTGTCCATGAAGCGATATTTTTCATGGAGTGATGTGTGTCTGTATCTTCTGAATCAGAGTTCAGTCTGAACAGTCTTACAGTATCCACTTCGGTTGCCAGACCAAAAAGCGTAATTGCTTCCTGCAGGGCCCGATCAAATGCTTCTCCCCCTAGAAACAGGTTCGCAACCAAACTGACCGCTTCTAAAATACCATCTCTTCTTTTCAGAGCTATGCGCGTATTTCGCTGTTGAATAGCATATTCAACTTTATGGTTCAGTTCGGCGAAGAGTGCTTTTGGTTCGCCGCCTTTTTGAATATAGAAATCCGCTCCGGTGTTTATGGCATCAATGATGACTGTCTCCCTGCCTCTTCCGGAAAAAAGGATGAATGGGATGTCTTTGTCTATATTACGAACTGCTTTTAAAAAATCGAGCCCGTTCATTATTGGCATTTCATAATCTGATATGATGCACGAGTATGAACCTGACCTGACGAGATCCAAAGCTTCTTCAGCCGAAGAAGTCACATCGACTTTGAGGCGCCCACCTTTCTCAAGGCTTAACTTGGTTAAATCACAAATGACGGGCTCGTCATCAACATGGAGTACACGGACTTCTGAATTCACTCACTAACCTGCTCTTATTTGTTGCCCATACCCTTTCTTAATGGTTTCATGGATCAGGTCTGAATAATATCCGGATTTCTTTAAAGGTTTTTCAGGGCTGATACCTTCAAATGTCTCCAGAGATAAACTCAATGATCAATAGAGGTTCATAGGAGATAATTATGCGTTTATGCCCGACATATTTGTACATCATATTTCTGTTCATTTCTCTCATGTGTATGTGCCCCTGTTTTGGGGAGGATATCGGTATATCGGGAAATCATACCAGTAATGATACGGAATTTCTGTTTATGATGAACCAGTACTGGATCCCTGATTTGTATGAGATCAAAGGCCGGGTAGATGGTTCAGTCACGTATGACATACCGGATGTACTCAATCTCTCGGTGGAATACGCAAATATTCGTCTGAAAAAGAATCTGAATGAGACGTTTTCGTATAATGTGTCACAGGATTTATCAAATCTCCGGCAGGCTTACAATAGGACAGTCCAGTCTGAACTTACCCAGCTCAACCGTATCCCTGCATTGAATAGGTCAGATTCCCAGTACCTCACACAAATTTCTGGAATTACTGCAAGACTCTCTCTGCATGGCGCATGGCTTGAATATCAGGTAATGCAGCGATATTCGGTTCAGAACAGAACTTTTCCCGCACTCGCAACAGTTCCGGCAGATGAATTTTTTGCAATCATGAGTAATATGACCTGATGTTACAGGTTCATTCCGGCTTTAGATACCAGCCGGAACACGTAATCATATAACATATCAGGTTCTATCAGAAGAATATGCGGATACGGGATATCATACTCCCGGAAGATAAGTTTTTTCTGGAAGTTTTTTGTGAAATATCAGAAAAGATAGTTCTGGCCTCATCACATCTGACCGAACTGATATCAGATCTGGATCAGCACCGGGGCATTACCTGTCAGAAGATACATCAGCTTGAGCATGAATCTGATGAACTGCTGAGAAAAATATTTGCCAGACTGGAGGAGTCATTAATCACTCCTCTTGAACCAGATGAAATTCACCGTCTTGCAAAAGCTCTTGATGATGTAATCGATATCATCGACTGGGTTGCACACCAGATCTGCAATTATCAGCTGACCGGGACATATCCCCATCTCAATACCTTTGCTGAATTTATCTCGATATCTGTTGCAGAAATCCGGGAAGGTGTGGGGCTTCTTGGTTCATGGAATGAAATTCATGAGATAAAAAACTCCTGCCAGAATATCAACCATGTATATAACCGGTCTAGTGATCTCCTTTCATCTGCCGTGACAGAACTTTTCTCAATGCAGGACCCCATCCTCCTCATCAAGCTCAAAGATATCTATGAAAATCTCGAAGAGGTTTTGCAGGAATGCAATGATGTGGGACATGTGCTCAATGAAATTATCATCCGTCATACCTAAGCCATGGAATTCATTATAATCATCGGGATTTTCCTTGCTCTCTTATTCAACTTTGTCAATGGCCTGAATGATGCAGGGAACTCGATAGCCACGATAGTTGCAACCAGGGCTTTACGACCTTTGTATGCCCTCATTTTGGCAGCAGTCTGTAATGTTGCAGGACCTTTTTTATTGACGACTGCCATTGCAAAGACTATCGGAACCGGTGTAGTTAAGCCTGCATCTTTAACTCCGGACACCCTGGTTGTTGCACTCTTTTGTGGTGTTCTGCTCCTGAGCATTCTGACGGCGAAAGGATTTCCGATATCAGCAAGTCATGCCCTTATCGGATGCATGGTTGGATCATCCATAGCTGCATTTGGTCTTTCTACGGTCACATGGCCATCTCTCCACGTGGTCCAGAGTCTCGCAATGATTGGTTTTGTCGGAGCACTCTGCGGGGGAGTCTATCTTTCCATCGTCTTCTGGATGCTCAAAGGACCGGTCAGACTGGGCGCCGTGGCAGGAGCCGTCGGAGGATTTTCTCTCATGGTCGTTTCACTTATGGGTGCCGGTATTCTGGAAGTAAGCGGACTGCTTGCGATATTTATATTTATTGTAATATCGCCGACCATCGGGTTTCTTGGAGGTTTTTTCCTTGATATCCTGGTCTCTTATTTATTCAGGTTTTCAAGACAGTCTACCAGGAATAAAATATTCTTTCCTCTCCAGGTGGTCGCTGGTGGAGTTCAGGCGATCGGGCATGGGGCCAACGATGGCCTCCACGCGGTGGGTATTATTGCCGCTTTATTTATCGCCGGGGGCCTGTCTGAAGATTTCTCAGCTCCATTCTGGGTGATGGCAGCATCTGCTCTTGCCATTGGTGCCGGGACAGTTTTCGGAGGATGGAATGTGATTACCAAGATGGCAAAGGGGATCACCCGTATCCGCCCATATCAGGGGTTTTGTGCATCTACTGCAGGTGGTCTTGTTATATCTACCCTGACGATTACTGGTATTCCAACTTCATCCACCCACATTATCAGTGGTTCTATAGTCGGGGTCGGTGCTACCAGGGGGAAAAATGCCGTTGACTGGAAAGTTGTGAGAGACATTGTAACGACATGGATAGTTACGTTCCCGATTGCAGTTACTGCATCTGCTGTCTTTTATATTGCGTATTCAATATTAATGCAGGCAGGTCTGATTTTTCTTGATATTGTCAGGTAACAGACCGGTGTCTTTTTACGTATGTAAGGGTTATTTGTTCCGATTACTGTGGGGATTAAGGAATGGTTGATTCCACAGGACAAAGTATTTTTTGACCTTTTTGAGCAACTGGCCGGTATTGTAGTCCAGGCGGCCGACAAACTGGAGCAGATGGTTACAAAAAAGACTGAGCCTGAATCAACCTATAAAGAGATTAAGGAACTGGAACATAAGGGCGATTTAATCACCCATGAAATATACGAACATTTAAACCGTACCTTTATTACTCCGCTTGATCCGCTCGAGATATCCAGGCTGGCATCAGCACTTGATGATGTACTGGATTATATTGATGATTCGGCTGAGAAACTTCTCATTTATGGGATAAAGGACTACGATAAGACCATGCAGAACTTTGCCCAGCTCATCAGACTTTCTACGGTTCAGCTGGAATGCGGGGTCAAGGGAATTCGCTCTATTAGAAACAGTAATCCACTGGAGAGTTGTGGTATTGAAGTAAACCGGCTTGAGAACATGGCAGATGATCTGTTATCTCATGCAATACAGCGGCTGTTTGCCATGGAAGATCCCATGACCACGATAAAATTAAAGGATATTTACGAGTGCCTGGAAACTGCTACTGACAAATGTGAAGATGTTGTAAACGTGCTTTCGGATATCAGTATCAGGCATTCGTGATAAATATGGAAATTATCCTCATCATTGGTATCGCGATCGCTCTCATTTTTAACTTTTTAAATGGTCTTCATGATGCGGCAAATTCCATTTCAACCATTGTTGCTACCCGTGTTCTGACCCCCATTCAGGCAGTGGGCCTGGCAGCCTTTTTTAATCTGGTGGGTCCGTTATTTTTTACCACGGCCATTGCAAAGACGATTGGTAAGGGGATTGTTGCACCAGAATGGCTTACTCTTGAGGTTATTATCGTCGGCATACTTGTTGCATCGTTCTGGATTTACGCGACAGCATACATCGGGATTCCGATATCATCCACACATGCGATGGTCGGCGGTCTGATTGGGACTGCGGTTGCCTATGGGGGAATGAGTGTTGTCATCCTCCCGTCACTTCCGTTGATCGGTGGTGTTATCCTCTTCGGACTAGCCGGTGCCCTCGTCGGAGCAGTTTTTCTGGCCAGTATTGCACGATGGAAACAGGAGCCTGATCTTCATCAGTATCTGAAGATAGGGGGATTTTTCGGATTTGTATTCTCCATTCCTCTCTGTATTATGTTCCATGTTCTTCCAATCAGCGGGCTTCTGGGAATCATTCTTTTTATCGTCATCTCCCCGTCACTGGGATTTGCAGGAGCGTTTATCTTCGGATGTCTGGTTATCAGATTATGCCGGAATGCTGACCAGCAGGTAATGAATAAAATTTTTAATAAACTGCAGATCGTATCAGCCTCATTTTACAGCATCGGTCATGGAAGTAATGATGCCCAGCATGCGATGGGTATTATTACCGCTATGCTGGTTACTGCAGGAGTATTAAGTGACTTTCATGTCCCTCTCTGGGTAATCCTCATGTCAAGTGCGGCAATCTCACTTGGAACCCTGACCGGAGGATGGAAGATTGTCAGGACGATGGCAAAACGTATTACTCACCTCCGTCCATATCAGGGTTTTTGTGCAGAAACAGGTGGGGGACTGGTTCTTTTATTTGTCACACTCTTTGGGGTTCCGGTATCCAGTACCCATGCAATCAGCGGATGCATTATGGGAGTTGGTGCAACACAGGGAAGTTCTGCAGTTCAGTGGTCTGTTGTCAGGCAGATTGTCACGGCATGGATTGTGACGATTCCTCTGACCGCAACATGCGCCTTTTTTGTATTTATGGTAATCCAGCAGATCTGGTAACCCCATCTTTTTCCATATCGCGGGTAGCAAAGAGAAACTGCTGGGCGTATCCTGCATACGGACCAAAGTAATCCCTGCAGAATTCGCCGATGGTATCATAGGAGAGTTTCCCGGTTTTTTCGGAGTAAATGAGGTCTGCGTATTGGTTTTCAATTATCTTTCGTATCCGGATGTCCACAGGGACCGCATTGAGGCGTTCAAAAGCAAAAAGTAAAACACAATCTGCAACTTTTGGTCCGACTCCGGGTAATATCATCAGGGCCTCTTTTGCCTGATAGTAGTCCATTTCGGTGACCTTCTGGAAAAAATCCGGATGTTCATTTATATACTGAGCCGTTTTTATCAGGTATGGTGCCCGGTACCCTGTCAGACATTCCCGCAGGT
>CAZEWE010000001.1:27180-43587 GCA_964515765.1 uncultured Methanospirillum sp.
TGAGCCGTTTTTATCAGGTATGGTGCCCGGTACCCTGTCAGACATTCCCGCAGGTCCTGTTCCACGCATTGAGAGAGGACTGCAGGATCAGGAAACTTGTTCTCATTCTTTGTGCATGAGGTGCCATATTGTCCCAGAATGAGATTGATTCGTTTGCCGATTGTTCTGACATTCGAATTAGCCGAACAGATAAAACTCACGAGACATTCCCAGGGGTTTTGCCTGAGTATCCGAAGCCCTAGTGACTGTTCATATTTAGCCTCAAAGAATGCGTCTGATGTACCAGAGTATGCGATGATGTGGTTTCGGATGGATTCGATGATCTCCGGGATGGGATCAGACAGCCCGAGAAACCGGATGATCTCCTGCTTTGTTATTCCGTCATAATCAATTTGGGCATCATTCTGTCTTATAGTGACAATGTGTCCATTATGGACTCCTTTCCAGGTATCCCTGCATTTTTTCCAACCGAATATCTGTCCGCATGAGAATGAGAGATCCAGATCAAAGGGGAGTTGTGATCGTGTGAGTATCAGGGATTTCACAAAAGAGCATTTGTATGCCTGATGTGAAGAGAATATCTCATGACGACAGAGAGAAATATTGTTACACAGAAATGCTTTTTATCAGACAAGCAGGAATGGGCGTGATGAGCAGGTTATCAATATTCAGCATATTATGCATTATTTTGTCTTTATGCAGTTTTTCGGTATCGGGGGAAGAAAATGTCACCGGCGAAGAGACCACTGTTCTTTCAGGGCCTGTTGATCAGGGAGCTACTGATTATCTGAGTGGGTCTGTTGACCTGGTAGTCGGATGGAATTATGTATCCGTCCCCCGACGTCTTGCAAATGATGCAAATACCGCCGCCATTTTTACCGGTCTTGAATCTGCCGGCCATAGTATCTGGACTTATAACCAGAAGGACGGAGGGTGGAATGATCTGACCGCTGAAGATAAGATCCTCCCACTTGAAGGATACTGGGTCTATTCAACCACTCCATTCACTGTTCCCTTACGGTTTTCAGATGATCCCCTGCAGGTCCCCCCGGTTAAAGATATGATTGCCGGATGGAACATGTTCGGGTTTACCGGGAATACTCCGGCATCAGCGCGTGATTCATTATTGTCAATCAGAAATACCTGGACAGAAGTGATCGGATGGGACCCCGCTGTTCAGCAGTTTGAGGTGACCATTGTCAATGGCGGATCAAATGAACAGGCAGATTCACGGATGCTGGAACCGACCCGTTCATACTGGGTATATGTAACAGAATCCTGCAGTCTTGCGAGTATTGGAGCATAAGAGGAAATTCTATGGTACAGATTGAGAAAGTAATCGGAAGAGAAATCATTGATTCACGGGGTAATCCCACTGTTGAAGCAGATGTCACTCTGGTCGGTGGATATTTTGGACGGGCAGCTTGTCCCTCCGGAGCATCAACCGGAACGCATGAGGCAATAGAAAAGCGTGATGGAGACTCACGGTTCCTTGGAAAGGGTGTGAAGCAGGCGGTAGAGGCTATCAATACCGATATTCGCAAGGCCCTTACCGGGATGGACAGTACTGATCAGCCTGCAATTGACAATCAGTTAATCTCAATTGATGGGACCGATAACAAGGGTCGTCTTGGAGCAAATGCACTTCTCCCTGTTTCAATGGCAGTAGCACGGGCAGCTTCCCAGGCATTACAGGTTCCATTATACGAACATCTGGCCGAACGGACCTATCTTCTTCCGGTTCCGTATATGAATATTTTAAACGGCGGAGCCCATGCAAACTGGCAGGGAGCAGATTTTCAGGAGTACATGATTGCTCCGGTTGGTGCTCCTGACTTTCCTGAAGCAGTCAGATGGGGATGTGAGGTCTATCATTCATTAAAATCCATCCTGAAAAAACAAGGGCTCACAACCGGTGTGGGAGACGAAGGGGGCTTTGCTCCAAAAGTTCCATCAAATCGTGCTCCTCTTGATTTTATAACCGAAGCGATAGAGATGGCTGGATATAAGCCCGGGTCAGATATCTCCCTTGCTCTTGATCCGGCATCAAGTGAATTTTATTCAGATGGGATTTATGAATTGAAGAGTGAAGGAAAGAAACTCTCATCTGAAGAGATGGCAGGGTATTACCAGGATTTGGTCACCGCATATCCGGTCATCTCTATTGAAGACGGTCTATCAGAAGACGACTGGGACGGGTGGATTGGAATGACAAAGGCCATCGGTAAGAAAGTTCAGCTGGTCGGAGATGACCTTTTTGTTACCAACACGAAACGGATTTCCCGTGGAATTTCTGAGAAAGCTGCAAATGCTGTTCTCATCAAATTAAACCAGATTGGAACAGTTACTGAAACAATTTCAGCAGTCACCATGGCACGGAATGCCGGATGGAATTCGATGATATCACATCGGAGTGGTGAGACCGTTGATTCCTTTATTGCCGACCTTTCAGTCAGTCTTGGTACCGGTCAGATTAAAACTGGTGCACCCTGCAGGGGAGAGCGGGTTGAAAAGTACAACCAGCTCATGCGGATTCATGAGGAACTCGGATCCCGGGCAACATACGCAGGAAAGAAACGGTAGATAAAAACTCATAGGTAATCTGCTATCTCTCTCCATTTTTCAATTTTTATCTCCAGACGTACTGCATGAGCCGGACTTGAGGAAGGCAGGTACTTTGTTTCTATCGACACATCAGGATAAAATTTTTTAAACCCCTTTTCTGCCTCCCGTCCATTCAGAAAGATGACCTGGAGATCAGGATAATCTTCTATGAGGGTTTGTATATCATTTGGAACCGGGTTTTTGATCTCTGCATCCGCACTGTTCTCTCTGGAACATGATGCATAGACATCCCATAAGCCCACGTTATGAGCCAATAGATGTGAAACCCGTTCTTCGTATGAAAGGGTTTGAGGTATAGAGAGAATTTTCTCCATGATTGTCCAGAACATGTTTCGGGGATTTGCGTAATATTCTCCGGCTTTTATAGATAAAACCGAGGGGTAACTTCCCAGGATAAGGACTGTACAATCCGGAGAAAGAAGGGGGAGGAGTCCGCACCGGTGTAATGGATTCATCAGAAATCTATGAACAGGACAGATGGCCCTTTATGTGAACGGCCTCCAGACCTTTTTTAAATGCAACCGCCACCGATGTATTATCCTGCAGTCTCATTGATGTATCATGAAGGGGATTATTGTCATTTTTCCAGGCAGCATTCAGCCAGATAAGGCCCCTGATATCAGGCCAGGTCTGTCCTGAAAGTGAAGAGAGCACATCGGATACAAATGTTGCAGGATCTTCAAATCTGCTCTGCACATCTGTCCCGGTTATGAGCAGCACAGGTTTTTGTATTCCCCCAGCCTGGAGGGTGGAAAGAGTAGTATCCAGCGTATCCCTGAATGGTTTTGTTCCGGTCTCAAAGGGCTTTTTTGTTCCAAAAAGGGAAACTGCCACAAGGTCACAATATTCATCTCCCGGATAATATCCGCTCATATTATTCCATTCATCTGATGGCTGGCTGTCTGCATTTACATGGTAGATCCAGATGAGATTTGAGGCACCTTCTTCCCGCATGATCTCAATGACATGGCGGTACGCATCCTGAAATAAATCCTGCCCTTTCTGGTTTCCGTTCCAGTACCCGTTCCAGGGATAATTCCACTGATTTATTTCAGTGCCGTATTCTATCAGGATGGGTGAGCCAAATGACCTTGCTTCCCTGGCCCATGACCGGAGTTCTCCGTCAAATTTTCCAAGAGCGATATTGCTGAGCGTATAGACCGGTTCTTTCTGGTAGGGTGCATCAGAGCTCCGCATCATGAATCTGATATATGGTATCATTCCCTCATTGCGCAGGGTTTTGGCGCTTTCTGATGGAAATTTCCGGTCATTCATCCATTCGTCTGAAAAAACTCCTATTGCTACAGGTTTTCCTGATTTTTCCCTGAATGCCTGAATCTCTTCAATGAGGATTCGCTCCTCACCGGATGGGGATTTTTCCGGAGCAAATACTCCCAGCGCAAGGGTCCCGTCCTCTCCAAGGCAAAATCCTGGTGGCAGACCTGACGCGATTGAACAGATGGCCGTGAGGATTACTATGAATCCAAGTCCCCGAATCACTTTATTCCCCCCATTCATATCCACAAATCTCATCGGAGGTATATATGTCTGCACATTAAAAGTCTGTCTTATTGAGATCAGGCGGTGGAAGGTATTTTCAGATCACATTTAAGGTGAGTATAGCTCACCTCCTGAGACGTATGCATCTGACCGGATGGATCGAGCTGGATGGAAAACCGTTATCTCATGAAGAGATCAGCCAGGAACTTGATCAGGATCCTCACATTGTCTCACGTTTTGGCGGTGAATTCTATCTGGAATACGGGTCATGTGTTGCGAGAGATCAGTATGGTATTATTCAGGGTCCATGTCCGGCGGGGACGATTGTCTGTAATGGTTCTGTAGCCGGGTCTGTTAGGCCCTCCTGCCCTGATCTTCCTCTTGCGGATGCTATCCGGACCGCTGTTCAGCTGAGATCTGATTCCGGTATTACGGCCCTTTCCGGAGGTGTTGATTCTGCTCTGGTTGCTGCTATCGCGAAACGCCCCTGTCTTGTGGTAGGGATGGACGGATGTCATGACATCAGGCAGGCGACAAAAGTGGCAGAATTTCTTGATCTTCCACTTCACGTAAGAGTCGTTACTCCGGAGGATATCGCAGCGGCACTTCCAAGAGTCATATCCCTGATTGATGACCCAACCCCGGTTGATGTAGCTATTGGGACGACCCTGTATTTTGTTACAGAAACGGCACACACATTGGGGCATGAACGAATTCTGACCGGTCAGGGAGCAGATGAGGTCTTCGGAGGATATGCCAGGTACCAGGATACTCCGGAACATCTTCTTGAAGAGGTATTTACCCGTGATTTTGCTTCTCTTGCACGACAGGGTAGCCGGGATCAGGGTATTGCAGGATCCATGGGTGCCTACCTGTCAATGCCATATCTTGATATCAGGGTTGTATGCGCTGCACAGGCTATCCCCCCTCGTGACCGGGTTTCCGGTGGAGTCCGAAAAAAACCCCTTCGCGAAGTAGCCAGACTGTATCTGCCTGAATCATTCGCATATTACGATAAAAAGGCAATGCAGTACGGGACCGGGATCTGGAAAGAGATAAAACGGATTGCCCGGCAGAATGGTTATCACAGCTCTGTTTCAGATTTTATTACACATATAAGGAGGACGTAAACGAACAATGGTTACCGCTGAAGACGTCAGAAAAATAGCAAAACTCGCTGATGTCGGCATTGATGATTCCGAAATTACTGAATTTACAAACCAGTGTTCAGGTATTTTAGAATATTTCGCAGTTCTTGATACCCTGGACCAGAATCAGCCGCTGATACGTGAACAATATAATATTCTTCGTGACGATGAAGTTCTTCCCTCCCTTTCTCAGGAGGAGTCCCTGCAGAATGCAGGTCAGACGGAAAAAGGATTCTTTAAAGCACCACGGGTGATGTGACGTGAAGACACTGACATTTCATCCGGATGATTCCGTTCATGCATTCATTACCACTATTCCAGAAGTTTCTTATGGTGACGGGCCTCTTTCCGGAGTCACTGTTGCCGTAAAAGACAATATATCAACAAAAGGAATTGAAACCACCTGCGCTTCCAAAATACTGAAAGGGTATATCCCACCCTATGATGCCCATGTGGTCACCCTGCTCAAAAATGCCGGGGCAGCAATTGTCGGGAAGACCAATATGGATGAGTTTGGTATGGGCACGACAACGGAAAACAGTGCCTTTGGTCCGACATTAAATCCGCTTGATCACGAGCGGGTTCCTGGTGGTTCATCAGGAGGTTCTGCTGCAGCAGTTGCCGCAGGTCTGGCTGACTGTTCCATTGGATCAGATACCGGCGGTTCAATCCGATGTCCTGCCGCTTTTTGTGGTATAGTTGGATTAAAACCGACCTATGGCAGGGTTTCCCGGTTTGGTCTTATTGCATATGCGAACTCTCTTGAGCAGATTGGACCGATGGCACGAGATGTCAAGACACTTTCAAATCTGTACTCGGTCATTGCCGGGCATGACCCCCGTGATGCAACCTCGGTTGATAAACCGTATACACATACTCCGGTTCCTGATGTCAAGGGTCTGAAGATTGGAGTTCCTGATGAGTTCTTTGGAGAGGGAGTCAATCCAAAAGTTGCTGAAGTTGTCAGAAAGGCGATTGATTCGCTTGAGTCCCTGGGTGCAAAGGCAGTACCGTGCACCATACCATCGATGAAATATGCCTTATCCGCCTACTATGTCACCTGCACCAGTGAAGCCTCCAGTAACCTTGCCAGGTTTGATGGTGTCAGGTATGGCCCGTCTGTTGAGATCCTGAAGAGCTGGCATGATGCCTATTCAGATCAGAGAAAAGCAGGGTTTGGGAAAGAAGTTCGCCGTCGTATCATTCTTGGAACATTCTCACTTGCAGCCGGATACTATGGCAGGTATTACCAGAAGGCACAGACAGCACGACAGATGGTCAGGGATGACTTTGAGCGGATATTTAAGGATGTTGATGTCATTGCTGGTCCCACGATGCCTGATATAGCATTCAGGCTTGGAGAAAAGAGCGATCCCCTGCAGATGTATCTCTCTGATATCCTGACCGTGCCGGCAAACCTTGCAGGAGTCCCTGCTTTGTCAGTGCCGTGTGGAAAAGTAGATCATATGCCCGTCGGACTGCAACTTATCGGGCGCTATTTTGAGGATGAGCGGATCATTGACACAGCGTATGCCTTTGAACAGGGGGGAGCATGATGGAGGATCGGGAGACGATCATCGGTCTTGAGATCCATTGTCAGCTGAACACGAAGTCCAAGATGTTCTGCAGCTGTTCAACGGATTTTCGTGACAATGAGCCGAACACTCACACCTGTCCGGTCTGTCTTGGTCTTCCTGGCAGTATGCCGATGGTGAACAAGAAGGCAATTGAATTTGCACTGAAAGTTGGAAAGGCGCTTAACTGTAATATCAGGGAAGAATCGGAGTTCTCACGAAAGAACTACTTTTACCCTGATCTGAACAAGGCATACCAGATAACCCAGTATGACAAGCCTCTGGCTGAATGGGGAAAACTCCTGATTGACGGTGATAATGGAGAGAAAGAGATCCGGATTACCAGAATCCACCTAGAGGAAGATCCCGGACGTTCTGTCCACATGGGGACTACTGACCGGGGAAAATATACCCTTGTTGATTACAACCGTGCAGGCATCCCGCTTATTGAGATTGTCACCGAACCGGATCTCCGTTCCCCCAAGGAAGCCCGAAAATTTCTGAACAAACTACGGGCAACCCTTGAATATCTCAATGTGTTTGATTCTGAAAAGGAAGGATCCCTTCGTGTTGATGCAAACATATCACTGAAGGGATCAGAGCGGGTTGAGGTCAAGAACATCTCGTCATATAAGGGTGTTGAAAAAGCGCTCACCTTTGAAGTAACCCGGCAGCGGAATCTCCTCCGGCGTGGTCAGACGGTGGCACGAGAAACCAGGCACTTTGTTGAGGCTCGGGGAGTGACCACCTCATCCCGTTCAAAAGAAGAGGAGAATGACTACCGGTACTTCCCTGAACCTGATCTCCTCCCGCTCCGGGTAGCATCATGGGTTGATGCAATTGAACTTCCTGAGCTTCCAGATGCACGCAGGGAACGGTTTATCACCCAGTACGCAGTTTCACCGGAACATGCAAAGACCCTGACCGGAGGTCTTAAACTTGCGGAGTTCTATGAGGCTGTCGCTCCGGAAGATCCTTCACTTGCCGCTACATGGACCGCGGATTACCTGCTTGGTGAGCTCAATTATCGTGACTTTTCCATCGACGCAATGCCAGTAGATCTCTTCCGTGAACTGATCAAACTCATAAAATCCGACACGATCACCGACAAGTCTGCTGTGGAAATACTCCGGCTGATTCTTGATGCTGTCAAAGAAGGCAAAAAACCTGAAAGCCCCCAGGCGATTGTGAGCAGGCTTGGACTTGCAAAGACCAGTGGTGATCAGGTTACTGCTATGATACAGGAAGTAATCGCCGAGCAGCAGGCTGCAGTAGATGATTACTATGCCGGAAAGATGCAGGCGCTCAATTTCCTCGTCGGGCAGGTCATGAAGAAATGCCGGGGCCGTGCAGATCCCGGACATCTGAATACGCTTCTCAAAGACATTCTTGATAAAAAGGTCTGATACCATGCATCTGATTATTGCCGAAAAGAACATTGCCGCAAACCGGATAGCCCAGATCCTTTCCGGAAAGGATAAGGTTTCGGCAACGAAGGAGGGCGGGGTGAATGTATACACCTTTGGTGACAAGACGTCAATCGGACTTCGTGGCCATGTGGTTGAGGTCGATTTCGTTGAAGGATATACGAACTGGCGGTCACAGGAACGACCTCCCCGGTCATTAATCGATGCAGGAACCATTAAACGACCCACTGAACCCGCGATTGTAAAAATAATTCATAAGATAGCTAAAAAGGCAAACCGTGTCACGATAGCTACTGATTTTGATACCGAAGGGGAACTTATCGGAAAGGAAGCGTATGAGCTGGTCCGTGCAGTCAATCCGAAAGTCCCTATTGATCGTGCACGGTTTTCAGCTATTACCAAGGAAGAGATCAACCGGGCCTTTTCAGAACCGAGTGATCTGGATTTTGACCTTGCAGCAGCAGGAGAGGCGAGACAGGTTGTAGATCTCATCTGGGGGGCATCCCTCACCCGGTTTATCAGTCTGGCTGCAAAACGTGGTGGCGGAAATATTCTTTCTGTCGGACGTGTCCAATCGCCCACGCTTGCAATGATAGTTGATCGGGAAAAGGAGATTGAGTCCTTTATTCCCGAGCCATACTGGGAAATCTCCCTGACAACCGAGAAAGATGGTCAGTCTATTGTTGCTCGTCATGCAGAAGGCCGGTTTACTGATAAGAAATTAGCAGATGCGGCATATGCCGGCACAAAGGACCCGCTCGTTATTACTGAAGTCAAAGAAGGAAAACGGGTTGACAGGGCTCCGACTCCATTTGACACAACTCAGTTTATCGTAGCCGCTGCACGGATTGGCTATTCTGCAGCAAATGCCATGCGTGTTGCTGAAGAACTGTATATGAACGGATTTATCTCATATCCCCGTACTGACAACACGATATATCCTCCCTCCCTGAACCTTGACAGTATTCTGACCACGCTTGAAAAGACGAAATTTGCTCCTGATGTAGCATGGGTCCGAAAGAATAAGCGGGCAAAACCGACCGAAGGTAAAAAATCCTCAACCGATCACCCGCCAATCCACCCGACCGGGGTTGCAACGGCTGAGCAGCTTGGTGAGAACTGGAAATTATACGAACTGGTAGTGCGCCGATTCCTTGCGACTCTGTCACCTGATGCAGAATGGGCAACCATGCGTATCGGGATGGATGCAACCGGACAAAATTACATCGCAACCGGTTCCCGTCTGACCGAGGCCGGATGGAGGACTGTCTATCCATACTCTGAGGCAAAAGATACCGTTCTTCCGGTGGTCAAAAAGGGAGAAAAACTGAAGATTCAGGATCTGAACCTTGAAGAGAAACAGACGCAGCCACCACCGCGGTATTCTCAGAGTAAACTTATCCAGGTGATGGAAGAGCTGGGGCTTGGAACGAAATCAACCAGGCATGAGGTCATCCAAAAACTCATCTCACGCAAATACATCGAAGGAAACCCGCTCCGCCCAACCCTTGTTGGGAAGGCCGTAACCGAATCACTGGAAGCCCACGCTTCAACCATCACCAGACCTGATATGACCCAGAAACTTGAACAGGCGATGGAGGCAATCAAGGTCAAAAATATGTCCCGCGACGGGGTGGTTGACGACTCCAGAAAGATGCTTCACCAGGTCTTTGATGAATTAGAACCCAACGAGTCAGTCATCGGTCAGGAGATCATGGGTCAGACCGATGAGGAACTGACCATCGGACCATGTCCGGTGTGCGGGAAGGATCTTCGTATCAGGCGAAAGGGTGGCTCTCAATTTATCGGGTGTAACGGATATCCGGACTGTACCTGCAATATCTCTCTCCCGGGAACCATGTGGGGTTCAGCGGTCAGGACCAAGAATGTCTGTGAGATTCATCAGCTCTTCCATGTCAGTCTTATTGCAAAAGGTGCCAGGCCCTGGGAGATGGGATGTCCGCTCTGTCAGCTCATTGAGCAGCAGAAAGAGCATTATGCGAAAATGCCTACGATGACCGAGGCGCTTCAGCAGAAACTTATTGATGCAAAGATTTTTTCATTATATGATCTCTCAAAACTTGAGCCCGCAGTTCTGACAAAAAAGCTGGGTGTCACTAAAAAACAGGCCGAAACCTTAATTCATGAAGCAAATGATGTTCTCGATCTCATCCGGAGAAGGTCGGAATGTAAAAAATTCATGAAGCAGTTTGTTCCTCCCAAACGTGGGAGGAGTCATACAAAGGTCATGAACGGGTTTACCGAGTCAGGAATCAACTGCATCGGAGACATTGCATCGGCTCCTATTGAATCTCTGAAAAAGAGTGGTCTTTCAGAAGAAGAAGCAACGACATTGAAAAGTGAGGCCGTCTCGCTGGTTGCAAAAAACCAGCTCCGGGATATTGGCGTTCCTGCCGTCTCCCTGAAGCGATACCAGGAATCCGGGTTTTTAACTCCTGAGGAAATTGCCTCTGCACATCCTGCATACCTCTCGTTTAAGACCGGTATCTCCATTGAAACGGTAGTAAAGCACGCAACCCTGATTACTCAGTCCTTAGGAAAACCAGATCCGGTGAAGATATCGAAAAAGGCATTTGAATCAGGGAAAACTGAACTCACTGCCATTCCTGGAGTTGGAGAGTCTACCCTTGAGCACCTGTATCATGCAGGTATCTTTGATAAAAAATCCCTGATCTCTGCAGACGCAGCAAAGGTCGCTAAATCAAATGGTTTATCCAAAGATCATCTGAAAAAGCTACAGAGCGCTGCAGGGGCATGATCCCCCTGCTCTCCCGAACGTTTTTCAGTCAGAACTAATGAAGCTGTACAGCACTTTTGAGGACAGGCATATATGCATACAAAATGGAAGACCTGGGCTCACGTTACCAAGCTTGACCCGGACAAACATCTCACCGAAGACGAGATAGCAGAAATTGCAACAAGCGGAACAGACGCCCTCATCCTTTCAGGCACGCTCAATATTACCAAGGACAACATGTCACAGCTGCGTGACCAGGTGAAAGAATACGGGCTTCCGTTAGTCGTAGAACCGGCCGGACCTGAATCAGTAATTTTTCATGGCATCGATCTGCTCTACGTAGCAAGCGTGATGAACACCTCTGATGCCAGGTGGATCGTCGGTAAACACCGTGACTGGGCAATGAACCCTGATATTGTCTGGGATAAGGTAATTCCTGAAGCCTACATCGTGTTAAATCCGAACTCAGCAGTGGGCAGGGTGACGGGGGCAGACTGTGGCATAACTGCTGAAGAAGTTGCCGCATATGCTTCCATCGCGGATCATTTCTTCAAATTCCCGATTGTATATATTGAATACAGCGGGATGTATGGAAATCCTGAGGTCGTCAAACGTGCCAGCGAGGCCATTGACCATGCGGTTCTCTACTATGGTGGTGGCATAGATTCAGCTGAGAAAGCTGCAGAGATGGCAAAATATGCTGACACGATAGTTGTTGGTAATGCAGTCTATGATAAGGGTGTAAAGGCCCTTCTTGAGACCGTACAGGCAGTTCAGTAATCAATGCCCCATATACGGATTGTCCTTGTCGAACCGCTATATGAGGGGAATGTAGGATTTGCCGCCAGGGTGATGAAAAATTTCGGGTTTACCGATCTTATCCTCATCAATCCCTGCACCATTGGAAATGAGGCGAAAATCCGGGCATCACATGCAGATGATGTGCTTGAACATGCAACCGTAATGACTCTTGATGAGGTATTTGCAACCTCGCACCGGGTGATTGCCACAACCGGATCACTTTCGTATTCTGCCTGTCATCCGACACGAATGCCTTTTTATTCTCCTAAAGAACTTCGTGATCTTATTGGAGATCTGGAAGGGACGATATCTATTCTCTTCGGACGTGAAAACTGGGGACTCTCAAATGAAGAGGTGAGGCGGGCAGATATCATCTGCACCATTCCGACATCACCCATCTATCCCATCATTAACCTTTCACATGCCGTCGGGGTCATCTGCTATGAACTGGCAAATCTTCCAAAAGCAGTAATCCCAATCGCGACAGTAGAAGAGATGAATCATCTCTATGAGCATATTGACCAGTACCTGGACCTTGTGGATCATCCGGGGTTCAAACGGGAATCTACCATGACCCTGATTCGACGGGTACTTGGGCGATGTAATCTTACCTGGCGTGAGTGCAGCACCATTCATGGTCTTCTCAGGCGTTCTGAGTGGCATTTCGTACCACCAGAGGGAGAGCAGAACTCTTCCGGGCCTGATCGCACTGACCCTGATCATAATGATAAACAGTAATCGGAAACAACAGATCGGTACATGATCCTTGTTGACTGGCAGATAACGGATCGCATTGAGCGTGGCTATATTGGCATTGATCCGTATAATCCTGAGTTAATTCAACCAAATTCGATTGATATCAGGCTTGGAAATCATTTTGTCTGGTATACGCCCGGTGATGAGGTTATCGATCCATATACCCGTGATACTGTGACCGGCGGGACTGAGGAGATGACTGCCGAGAGCATCGTTCTGCATCCCGGCCAGTTTGTTCTGGCAGAGACAATGGAGGCTATCAGCCTTCCTGATAACATTGTAGCCAGTATCGAGGGAAAGAGCAGCATAGCACGGCTTGGTATAGAACTGCATCAGACCGGGGGGTGGATAGATGCAGGATTTTCCGGGTCCATCACTCTTGAGATGTGTAATGTAAATCAGCGCCCGGTCAGGATGCATGCCGGTATGCCGATTGGTCAGCTGGTCTTTTACACGACCGAGCGGGCACTCTGTCCGTATAATACAAAGAAGGATGCAAAATACTTAAACCAGCGACAAGCCACGCTTTCACGATACTACGAGAATAAAAAACGAGCCTGATACGCTCATATCTTCAATACATTTCTTTTTGAGAAACATTTGTTCAGACTGATGGAACCTACCCGGGTTTTATACACGATAAACATCAACATATATGGATATTGTACGTGGAGACCTGATTCATGCGCCTTCTTTTAATACACTCTGATTTCATTGAATATGAAGCGAAGAAGAAAACCAAATTTGCAGAGGATCCCTGTAACCCGGCCGACCGCCTCGATGATGCCCTGGTGGCATTTTGTGCGGTTGAGTCACCGGATGCTGATGGTATCGATGATGTCATCGGTCAGACGGTCACCGCTATCGGTGAGATGGCAGGTAAGGTTGAATGTAACCGGGTGATGGTATATCCGTATGCACACCTCTCTTCTGACCTCGCTGCACCTGACCTTGCAGTAGCAGCCCTGAAGGCCATTGAAGAATCTCTTGAAAAAGCAGGATTCGAAGTTAAACGAGCTCCCTTTGGCTGGTACAAATCGTTCTCCCTCTCCTGTAAGGGGCATCCGCTTTCAGAACTCTCCAGATCTATTTCTCCCTCTGAAGATGCGGTGAAACCGGAGAAGAAACACATTGAGCATAAGTTCTTTGTTCTTACTCCTGAAGGCACCATTCATGATGTCAAGGAGTACATGGACGACTCTCCATTCGCTGCCCTTATTAAAAAGGAGATGGGAACCGCGGTTCCGGTTGGTGGAGAACCGGTCCATGTTGATCTGATGCGTTCCAAGGAGTTCGTGGATTATGAGCCTGTCTCTGATGTCGGTCATCTCCGCTGGCTCCCTCGTGGGAAGATGGTCCGTGATCTGCTAGCAGACTATGCTCTTTCCCTGGTTCTTGACTATGGTGCAAGTCCGGTTGAGACGCCGGTCATGTATGACCTTGCAGACAAAGCAATCTTTGAGCATGCAGACAAGTTTGGTGAGCGGCAGTACAGGTTCAAATCTGGTAACCGGAATATGATGCTCCGGTTCGCTGCCTGTTTTGGTATGTTTACCACTATGCGGAGTATGCATATCTCACCCAACCATCTGCCGATGAAGATGTACGAGTTATCAACCTACTCTTTCCGTCATGAACAGAAGGGAGAAGTCATCGGTCTGAAAAGACTCCGGGCATTTACCATGCCTGATATGCACTCCCTGTGCAAGGATCTTGAGAATGCACTGACCTGTTTTGAAGAGCAGCTTGCCATCGGGTGGCAGACCGGTCGTGACTTCGGGACCGAACTGGTTGCAGTGTTCCGCTGCACAGAGGAATTTTATTCAGAATATGAAGGATGGATTCGGAAGATTGTCAAAGACTCCGGGGTTCCAATTCTGATTGAAACCTTATCAGACCGGGTACATTACTGGATTGCAAAGATTGACCTTGCTGCAATCGACGGGCAGAACCGGCCGATTGAAAATCCGACCGTCCAGATTGATGTAGAGAGCAGCAAACGGTTTGGCATTAAATATCATCTTGTTGATGGAACAGAAGTGTTCCCACCAATTCTTCACTGTTCTCCAACCGGTTCAGTTGAGCGGGTGTTCTGTGCAATTCTTGAAAACACAGTCAATCAGAAGGTGGCACATCTCCCCACCTGGCTGAATCCAACCCAGGTCCGGATCATTCCGGTTACCGACAATCATCTTGGGTATGCACAAGACCTTGCAGAAAAACTTACCAAAGCACGGATACGGGCAGATATTGATGACCGTGATGATTCCCTGAATAAAAAGATCCGGGCAGCAGGAATGGACTGGGTTTCATATGTTATCGTGGTTGGCGATTCAGAGATGAGTTCAGGGAACCTTACTGTAACCGTTCGTTCTGAATCAGAACCAAATAAACCACATAAGATCACCTGCACTGTAGAGAAGCTGATTGAAATGATTAGTGAAGAGACAGCAGGAAAACCATTCAGACCATTATATACTCCCCGGATGTTATCTCTGAAACCAAGATACATCTAATTTTATTCTTTTTCTCGTGAATTTTGATCTCGTGATGAATGGTTTAAGTAACATTTATCCGAAAAAATGGTGAGATTTACATCTACTATTTTATCTGAACCACCACATAAAAACCTTTAATATCTTTCATTACCTGAAAAAATTATATGAAGGTAACTTCTGGTTTCATTTTTGTATTTCTGGTACTGTTCATTGGAATATCACTCGCATCTGCTGAGGAAGTTTCCGAACCTCAACTTCTGGGTAACTGGACAGGTACATCAGTTGGTCATTATGCAAATCTTGGCTACATAGATGAAGGAACATTTACCTACACCCTTGCCATCCTTGAACAGAACGGTCGGGTATTGAATGGAACTCTGTATGAAGAAGGGATCAGAGGTAATAAGGAGTATCCATTCTCCGGGATAATCGGTCAGGATTTGAAAACACTGTTTTTTGCAGATTATATCAAGGGATATAATACTGGTTTCATCGTCGATGATAAGCTGATTGAACTAATTCTTCTGGTTGATGGGAATGAAGGTCTTTCTGAAGTTTGTACTTTGACTAAAGTCGAATAATAGAAATTTTCTGATATCCCCTTTTTTGTCATCTGGTTTTCAGAAGGATTTTACGAATATTGATTACCTTTCATTTCCATTTCATCATATGGCAAAAAAACGGCTCTCTGTCATCGATGCTGACCGGTGTGTCGGGTGTCAGTCCTGTATGTTTGCCTGTACCCGAAGGCTGGGATTTGGTGGAGTATCCAAATCTGCAATTCATGTAAGTTCAGTAGGTGGTATTGAACGGGGGTTTTCGGTGAGAGTCTGTCGGGCATGCCAGGATCCTCCCTGTGTTCATCTCTGTCCTGAAGGGGCTCTCCTTCCCCGTCCGGGTGGAGGAGTTACCCTCAATAAAGACAAGTGCACCGGGTGTAAAAAATGCCTGGAAGGGTGCATCCTCGGGGCAATATCCTGGGATCATGATGAGAACCATCCCATCATCTGTATCTATTGTGGATATTGTGCAAAGTACTGCCCGTATGAAGTCATTGAACTGCAGGAGCTGATGGCAGATGAGTCCTGATTCTACATTGTCACGGGTTTTGTTCATTAATCTCTCTTCGTGGTCATTTCATACAGAAGAAAGGCCCGATCTTTTTCAGGAACGACTTGGTGGTGCCGGAGCAGCTATCAGGCTGCTGGAGGAATGCTGCCCGCAGGGGGCTGATCCATTGGGGCCGGAAAACCCTATTATATTTTCTGTCGGAGTTGCAACTGCTCTCTTTCCTCTCGCATCGAAATGTGTTGCCATGTT
>CAZEWE010000002.1:0-34670 GCA_964515765.1 uncultured Methanospirillum sp.
AATTGTCTATGCCGTATTCCGGCGTGATCGCTGAATGATAGAATACTACCTTTACATAATTATTTTCATATTATGCCTCATTCTGTCCGGTTTTTTCTCCGGATCGGAAGTGGCATTATTCTCTATTACCAGGGCCAAGGTCAGAACTCTTGTGAACGACAAAGAGCCAGGATCTGAAGCTCTTGCCACCCTGAAAAAAAGTCCGGATAGGTTTCTCATTACCATCCTTATCGGGAATAATATCGTCAATATCCTTGCGGCATCAGTCGCGACCGCTGTGGCAATCGGATTATTAGGAGAAACCGGATTTGCCGTCACGGTTTCCACCATCGTAGTGGTATTACTGCTGCTTGTGTTTGGAGAGGTGTGGCCGAAGATGTATGCATCAAGGAATGCAACCAGGCTATCATTACGGTTTTCGCCGATCATCCTTTTTTTATCCCAGATCTTCGCTCCGGTCATCTTCATTTTCAACAAGATTGCCGGGAAGATGACCGGGGCCGGAGCTTTTGCCCATCATATGATAACAGAAGAGGAGATCAAGGAATGGATTGATGTCGGCCAGGAAGAAGGAACCATTGAAAAGGATGAGCAGGAGATGCTGCACTCCGTCTTTGAGTTCTCTGATACCCGTGTGCGCGAAGTCATGACCCCGCGAATTGATGTTGTTATGCTTGAGGATACCTCCAGTTCTGATGAAGCCCTGGAGCTCTTTAAAAATACCGGGTTTTCACGTCTGCCGGTATGGCATGAGAATATCGATACAATCCGCGGAATTCTCAATGTCAAGGATGCCATCTTCTCAGTCCTTGAGACGCATGAGTCCATCCCTATTGTAGAACTCCTGTCTGAACCGCTCTTTGTTCCGGAAACAAAAAATATTGATGATCTTCTTCGGGAGTTACGGGTGAAAAAGACCCACATGGCCATCGTCCTTGATGAATACGGCAGTTTTGTAGGGATTGTCACCGTGGAAGATATCCTTGAGGAGCTGGTGGGTGATATCCTTGATGAATTTGATACCGAAGAGCACGAGCTTGTCAGGGTGGCGGAGGATGTCTACTCGGTTGATGCGCGAATATGGGTGGAAGACCTCAATAAACAACTGGACCTGCATCTGCCGATGAGTGAGACCTATGAAACAATTGCAGGCCTCGTTATTGAACGGCTCGGCAATATTCCCCGGATAGGGGATGTATGTGAACTTGCCGAAGAGGGAGTCCGTCTGGTGATTATTCAGATGACCGGAAAACGAATCAACCGACTGAAACTTATCAGGATACAGCCACCAGAGCCTTCTGATGAGCAGGAGAGGACAGGATGAACCAGGGAACGTTTGTAGTTCTTGCATCAGGAAGAGGATCAAATTTCCAGGCGATCATTGACCGGGTTCATGAAGGCTCTATTAACGCCGTCTGTACCGGACTGATCACCGACAACCCGGATGCCTATGCGATAAAGCGGGCTGAAGATGCGGGAATACCTGCTGAGGTCGTCCCGTACCGGACATTTCCGGATAAGATCAAGTATGAGGATGCCCTCATGGCGGTTCTTGCGCGGTATAACCCTGACCTTGTGGTGCTGGCCGGATACATGCGGCTCCTTGGTGAGCGGATCGTTGATGCATACACCGGGAAGATGATTAATATTCATCCCTCCCTTCTCCCTGCATTCCAGGGTCTTCATGCGCAGAGACAGGCCCTGATGTATGGAACGAAGGTAGCAGGATGCACCGTCCACTTTGTCACCCATGACATGGATGCCGGACCGGTTATCATACAACGAACGGTTCCGGTCCTTGACGATGACGACGAGGAGAGCCTTGCTGACCGGATCCTGGTTGAGGAGCATCAGGCATATTCAGAGGCCATCAAGCTCTTTTTTGAAAAGAGGCTCCGGATTGAGGGTCGCAGGGTACGGATTCTTCCCGATTCATGAGCAGGAAAGGGACACGTTCAGATAGAAAGCATATTGCCATGGAGCGGATTTCCATCCTGTTTTCAAAGGCAGAATCTTTCTTTTCATGGAACCAGGAATACAGTCACCACTGCGTCAGATCTGCCCGCCTGATAGCCATGAAGGAACGGGTGAGAATACCCCCCTGGCTGAGAAGAAGATATTGCAGAAAGTGTAATGCATACCTGGTTCCCGGTGTTACCGGAAGAGTGAGAATATACCGGGGAAGGGTGATCATCACCTGTCTTACCTGTGGCTGGCATCGAAGAATACCAACTACCAGGAGAAACAATACCAATGGAAAAGAAAAGAAGTGATTCGGGATTTCATGACCTGAAACCCACGATATGGGTCGGCAAACAGGGAATGAGCGATACCATACTGGACGAGATAAAAAACCAGATCAAAGTCAGAAAAGTCATCAAGGTGAAGTGGCTTTCCTCGGTTGAGATAGATCCTGAATCGATTGCAACACAAAGCAGGACAAAACTCCTTCAGGTCCGCGGAAGAACGATGGTCCTTGGAGATTCCCAGCTCTACCGGTGATCAAAACCTCGAAATATATATGAACACTACACGCGAATAAGTAGAGACTACGATCCGTATTGAGAGTGTGGA
Source organism: uncultured Methanospirillum sp. (assembly GCA_964515765.1). Lineage (GTDB taxonomy): Archaea > Halobacteriota > Methanomicrobia > Methanomicrobiales > Methanospirillaceae > Methanospirillum. Next base: position 2,575 of record CAZEWE010000002.1, read on the forward strand.
CTATCGATGACTACTGTATATGATGTTCCGGCCGACAAGCTCATCGCGAAAGCGGCAACGGAACTGAAGGAAAAAGCCGAAATAACCGCGCCTGAATGGGCACCATTTGTAAAAACCGGTACACACCGTGAGATGCCCCCGGAAGATCCGGAGTGGTGGTATACCCGTGCAGCAGCTGTCCTCAGGCGTGTATATGTTGATGGACCGGTCGGTGTTGAGAGAATGCGTTCGGTTTATGGCGGTAAGAAAGACCGTGGTTCCAAGCCGGGCAAGTCGGTAAAGGGAAGTGGCTCTATCCTCCGTAAATCACTGCAGCAGCTCGAAGCAGCGGGATTTGTTGCAAAACAGAAGAACGGAAGGGTCATTACCCCTGCAGGCGCTTCATTCCTTGATGGAATCGCCTATACCGTCAGCAAAGAGAACCAGTAAACAGGATTGGTGAAACAGATGGGTGAAGATGAACTGGCTGAAATCCGCCGGAGAAAAATGGCAGAAATGCAGCAACACGCTGCAATGCAACAACAGGATATCGAGCGTCAGCAGCAGTATGATGCGCAGATGCAGATGGCACTCATGCAGATTCTTGAGCCGGAAGCCAGGGAAAGACTCAATACCATCAAACTCACCAAGCCGGATTTTGCCAGGGCTGTTGAGCAACAACTGGTAATGCTTGCACAAAGTGGCAGAATCAAGAACAAAATATCAGATGATCAGCTGAAGGTCATTCTCCAGCAGGTGACCCCGGCGAAACGGGAATTCAATATCAGGCGGAAGGGATGAGGGCAGCCGTCCTCTTTTCAGGTGGAAAGGACAGCTCTCTTGCTGCCATTCTCCTCTCCACCTGGTATGAGGTCGAACTGAATACCTATCTCTTCAGTCAGGATACGAACATCGACGCGGTCAGGAAAGCCGCAGGATCACTCGGTTTTCCTCACCATGTCCGCCAGTTCAGGAAAGAACTCCTTGGTGAGATAGTAGATCTCATCATCAGGGAGGGATTTCCAAATAATGCAATCCAGCAGGTTCACCGTGAGGCAATCCGGTGTTTATGCGAAGAGTATGATGTGATTGCTGACGGAACACGGTTTGGTGACCGTGTTCCCCTCCTCACCGATGATGAGATTCGAAGTATCGGGGACCGGTATGGGTGCTCCTATATCAGGCCCCTGATAGGATTTCCAAAGAAAGAGGTTGAACGACTGGTTTCCCGATACCTGATCATCGCACACGGAGTGACAGGTGAGATACAGAACGGGGATTATGAAACAGGGATTAGGAGAGAACTCGTGCGAAGAGGTCTTTCTCCTGAATCATTCTTCCCTCCTGCTCACCAGCAGTCACTTGTCACCGGCAGAAAACCCAATTCATAGGTGTATCATGAGCAAACTGACAAAATGCCGTAAGATTCGGTTATCAAAAAAGACCACACAGAACCGCAGGGTTCCTCAGTGGGTTATGGTAAAGACAGCCAGAGCAGTAATGGCCCATCCACAGCGTCACAGCTGGCGGCGGAGCACCCTTAAGGTGTGAGATTCATGGTTGATAAACTTCAGGAACAGTTGTATGTGATTCCCCTTGGGGGAGTGAAGAGAGCACCGAGATGGCGCCGGAGTGCAAAGGCTATGAAGGATATCCGTGCATTCTTAAGCCGCCATATGAAGAGTGATGATGTCCGCCTTGGCCAGGATATTAATGAGAGAGTCTGGTCCAGGGGCACGGAAAAGCCTCCTGCACGGGTCCGCGTCCGGGCTATGAAGCTCGAAGACGGGCATGTTCAGGCAGAGCTGGCTGAGGAGTAGATGGACCGTTTTGTCTCGATAGCCGGAGATTCCCATATAGGCGTTTTCACCCGCGTATTTGATGATATCGCGGTTGTTCCACCAGAGGTGCCTGAGGAGTTTGCCGCCAGGTACGAAGAAGCATTAAAGGTTGAAATTGTCAGGACTACCATCCAGAGAAGTCCGATCATAGGTTCACTTCTTGTCGGAAACAATAACGGACTGGTAATCACGGGAATGGCAACCGAAGAAGAGATAGGGACCCTCTCAGAATATCGTGACCTGATGCTGCTGGAAGAGGGTATGAATGCTGCCGGGAATATTATTCTGGCAAATGATCACTTTGCGGCAGTTCATCCTGAAATGGATGAGGAATTCATGGATGCCCTGAGTGACTTTCTGAAAGTTCCGGTCATTCCCCTGACCCTTGGTGATGTCCCGACAGTCGGGATGGCAGCAGTCGCAACAAATTCAGGTGTTGTTGTCAATCCCCGTACCACTCCCGGTGAAATTCAGAAACTGGAGCAGGTATGTTCACTCCCTGTTGGGAAGGGATCTGTCGTCATGGGAAATGCGATGGTTGGAACGGGTCTTGTTGCAAACCGTCACGGGTACCTTGCCGGAGTCGGGACAAGCGGTTATGAACTCGGCAGAATTGAAGATATTTTAGGTTTTGAGGAGGAATAAAGATGGATGAGAAGAAATTCGAAGTAAAAGGAACGTACCAGGAGAAGCGTGACTTCTGGAAACCATATACAAAAGTTCTCTCTGCACCAAATGCCACCCAGGCAGAAGAGCGGATTTTTGCAATCATTGGAAGCAAACACCGCCTTGCACGTCCCTACATCAAGGTTGAATCTGTCTCCGAACTGAGTGGAGAGTGATCCCGGTGGCTGCCCCCGTTGACCCCAGGGAAGTTCAGTCTCTTCAGACATATCTGAACCAGTACACCCAGCAGGCAGAGGTATACTCACGCCAGCTCGGGATGATGGAAGAGGGTATTCGTGAGGCAAACGCTTCAATTGAGACGCTGAATGCCCTTGCAGAGGCAGGGGAAGCACCGGTATTCATGCCGATAGGTGGCGGACTGAATATCAGGGCTACCATAATTCAGCCTGATGAGGTCTTTGTCAGTATTGGCTCGGATATCATTGTTCAAAAGACGAACGAAGGTGCAATTTCATACCTGCAGGATCGGATTAAGGAGATGGAGGCATCAGCCAAGAATCTGACTGAGGTGCTGCAGAAGATTGATGCACAGGTAAAAGACATTCAGAAACGTCTTGAACAATTATACCGACAGGCCCAGGCTGAACAACAGGGTGCAGGTTCCCTCTGAACTCCTGCCTTTTGTTTGGCAGCAGGTGACGGAACATGTTCAAAGCACTGAAAGAAAAACTCTTTTCTGCCAGAAAAAAACTGGAACATTCGATCGAAGAAACCACTCCGGTCCAGACTGATAAACCTCATGATGTATCCGAAGCAGAACAGATATCTCATCCTCAGCAGGCAGTGGAGACCCCTGCTCCAGTACAGGAGAAGAAGGCTGCCCCCAAGATCACTGATAAGATCGTCTCTTTTGTCAGGGATCGTGAGTTCATCATCTCTGAAAAGGATGTCAGTGATATCCTTGATGAACTTGAGATGGGACTGCTTGAGAGTGATGTTGCCTTTTCTGTAACTGAAGCGATTCTTTCAAGAATCAAAGATGATCTTTCTGGATCTAAACGAAAGATCGGAACATCTGTTGACTCAATTGTCCGGGATGCATTATCTGATGCCCTTCTAGGAGTTCTTGGAGAAGGGGTTGATATCTGTGCATTTATCAGGGAGCATGAACGTCCGGTCAAGATTCTCTTTACCGGAGTAAATGGAACAGGAAAGACCACCTCCATCGCAAAGGTCACCCGGTTTTTACAGAATAACGGATTTTCAGTTGTTCTCGGTGCCGGAGACACCTTCCGGGCCGGTGCCATCGAACAGATAGATGTTCATGGTGAGCGGCTTGGGGTGAAAGTAATTCAGCATCAGGAAGGATCAGACCCGACCGCAGTCCTGTTTGACACGGTGGAATATGCGAGAGCTCATAAGATTGATGTGGTCCTTGGTGATACCGCCGGACGGTTCCATAACCGGGCAAACCTCATGAACCAGCTGGCAAAGATTCGGAGAGTCATAAATCCTGACCTCATCGTCTATGTTGATGAGGCAGTTGCCGGAAATGATGCCGTCATCCGTGCTGAAGAGTTTGCAAAGTCAGTCGGGATGGATGCCATCATGCTCACGAAGGTAGATATGGATCCAAAAGGAGGGGCCGCAATATCCGTCGCATATGCCGTTGGAAAACCCCTTCTCTTTATCGGAACCGGACAGGGATATGATGATGTCATGGCCTTCAACCCCCAACTTGTTGTTGCCGACCTGCTGGGTGATGGATAATGCTTGACAACCTTGGTTCTAACCTGAAGGATGCCCTGCGGAAACTTGCCGGCAAGACTGTCATTGACCGGGCTGCAGTAGAAGAACTGGTCAAAGACCTCCAGCGTGCACTGCTCCAAGCGGATGTGAACGTCAAGCAGGTGATGCAGCTCTCGCAGACCATCAAAAAGCGGGCACTTGATGAGCAACCGCCAAAAGGTGTCACCGCACGGGAGCATGTTCTCCGAATCGTCTATGAGGAACTGGTCGCTCTTGTCGGTCAGAAGGTTGAGGTATCCCTTGGAAAACAGATCATCCTGATGGCAGGTCTGCAGGGTTCAGGAAAGACCACAACGACTGCGAAACTAGCCAGGTTTTTTAAGCGAAAAGGGATGAAGGTTGCAGTCATTTGTGCTGATACCTTCCGGCCTGGTGCTTTCACCCAGGTCAAAACCCTCTGTGACAAGGTGCATGTTCCCTGTTATGGCGATCCATCAGAACATGATGCCAGAAAGATCGTCAGGGAGGGTCTTGCCCAGCTGAAGGAAGAGGTCATCATTGTTGATACCCAGGGTCGTCATGCCCTTGAGGATGACCTTATCACCGAGATTATTGACCTGAACGAGATTACGAAGGCAACGCACCGGTGGCTGGTTCTGGATGCGGCACTTGGTCAGCAGGCACGCGAACAGGCCAGACGCTTTCACGAAGCGGTGTCCATTGACGGTGTCATCATCACCAAGATGGACGGTACCGCAAAAGGTGGTGGTGCCATGTCTGCCGTTGCCGAGACCGGATCTGGTATCGTCTTTATCGGTCAGGGAGAGACCATCGAGGATCTTGAGTGGTTTGATCCGAACAGTTACATCTCACGGCTCCTGGGGATGGGCGATCTCAAGGCTCTTGCCGAGCGGGTCCAGGACTCAATTGATGAACAGGACATCGATGTCAATGCCATGCTCTCCGGCAAGTTCACACTCCGGGACATGTACCGCCAGCTTGAAGCGGTCAATAAGATGGGTCCGTTAAAACAGGTCCTTTCGATGCTGCCACTGGGGGGTATGGATCTCCCCACCGAAGCACTTGATGTGACCGCATCAAAGATGGGCAAGTACCGGGTTATCATGGACTCGATGACCCCGACTGAACTTGATGACCCGACCGTCCTCAATGGATCACGTATCCAGCGGATTGCACAGGGTGCAGGTGCCCAGCTTGAGGAAGTCCGTGAATTGATAAAATACTATAAAATGATGAAGCGGACATTCAAAGGCCTGAAAGGAGGAGAAAAGGGGATGCAGCGACTGATGAAGAAATTTGGGAAAATGGGCTGATGACATCATTTACCGTCATCGGCCATACCGCATGTACAGATGCTTCGTTTTCCCTTGATGATCTTCCCGGAAAAGGAGGGCGAATGGACCTTCTCTGCCGGGTTGTTGCATCCTCCCTTTTTTTATCTCATGGCATCCGTGAAGATACCACCTGTGATATCATGCTTCTCGGTCCGCCACATCCAGGTCGGATCATCCGGTTTGATGGCTCTGCACTGAGAAGTCTCTCTCCGGATGAGCGCAATGTCGCCTCGGCCATCAAAAGAGCACTGGCGATTCCCACTGGAAAAACGTTTCGGGAAGCTGGGCCGGGCCTTCTGACCAGAAAAGGAACCCTGGCAGATCAGCTGGCAGAGAAACACTACGCTGTTCTTGATGAATCGGGAACTGATATCAGGAAGGTAGCATCAGACGATCTGCCTGATGCATTTCTCCTCTCTGATAACCGGAACTTTACAGAAGATGAGATGGACTCTGTCAGGGAACTCCCGAAATATTCTCTCGGGCCGGCAATTGTTCATGCAGACCATGCAATTGTTCTTATCCTCAACGAAATCGACCGAAGGAGGTCAGGATGGAACTGACTGAATTATACCAGAAAGTAACAGAATATGGAGATATTTGTGACCACTGCCTTGGCCGGCTGGTGGCAAAGCGGTCCTTTGGCCTCTCAAATGACCAGAGGGGGAAAGGTATCCGGGTTGCAGCTGCACTAACCTTAAACCAGCCATACCAGGAACAGAAAGAACCCTGCTGGATCTGTGGAGATTTTTTTGAGACCGCCGATACATGGGCTGATCGGGTTATTGACGCATTTTCAGGCATTGAAGGAAAGACATTTGTCATCGGATCGAAGGTTCCCCCACTCATGAGTGAATCTGAAGAGATGGTGTGGAGTGATCTCGTCCTCTCTGATCCTGAACCGCTCAAATCTGAGATAAACCGCGAAGTGGGAAAACGTGTCGCTGCAAAATCCACCCTTGTCGGCGATACAAAAAACCCGGATCTGATTGCAGTCCTCAATATCAGTGATGGCACCATTGAGGTACAGATTCGTCCGCTCTTTATCTATGGAAGATATCTCAAATATGAGCGGGGAATTCCCCAGACCCACTGGGCCTGCAGAGCCTGCAAGGGCGCCGGGTGTGAGGTATGTGACGGGACCGGTAAACAATACCGTGATTCGGTGGAAGAACTCATCGGTGCACCTCTGCTCCCCATTTTCAAGGCAGAACGGGTGTTCCTCCATGGCGCAGGACGTGAGGACATTGATGCAGTGATGATCGGGTCAGGAAGGCCGTTTATCCTGGAGATTGTGAACCCCCGGATCAGGGATGCAGATCCAAAAGTCCTCGAGGATGCCATTAATACATACAATGAGGGTCGGGTTGGGGTTATCGATGTCACATGGAGTGCCCGGTCAGAGGTGGAAACCTTAAAGAGTCACAAGGGGCATAAAAAATACAGGATTCTGGTCGATATAGACGGTTCCGTCCCGGATACCGCCCTTCAATCAGCCGTACAGCAACTATCGGGGGCTTTAATTCGTCAGCGCACGCCAACACGAGTAGCCCACCGAAGGGCAGATAAAGTACGTGAACGGGGCGTTCTCGATATCAGATATACAGGAAAAGAGGGAAAAGACTTCATACTTGAGGTCACCGGTGAAGCCGGCCTGTATATTAAAGAGCTGATATCCGGTGACCAGGGACGGACGACGCCTAGTCTGACAGAGGTCCTGAACACTCCTGCACGTGTAGTACAGCTCGATGTCATTCACGTAGAAGGAATAGATCAGGTGAAATCTCATGGCACTTCATAACGGTCCTAGAAAAAAGACTCGGTATAAATTTAAGAAAGATCTCAGATCTCGTGGTGTTCTTCCGGTAACCCGGGTCATCCAGAAGTTTGAAGTCGGACAGAAGGTTCATATCGTTTGTGAACCGAGCATTCAGAAAGGAATGCCCCACCGCAGATTCCATGGCAAAACCGGCTCAGTTGTCGGTCAGCGGGGCCGTGCCTGGCTGGTTGAGATCCGTGACGGAAACAAATTCAAAACGGTCATCTCACGCCCCCAGCACCTCCGTGCACAGCAGTTCTAAAGGAAATAGAGGAAGATTGGCATGAAGATAAAAGGAATCCTGCAGGAAAAAGCAATTACTCTCCCTGAATTGAAAGAAGAGCTCCTGAATGTGGAAGCTTCACGACTTGAAAAGGGCAAAGAGATGTCATATGAGCTTCGGCGCAGTATTGAACATGCCAATCAGATCTCAAAAACATCTGCAGAGAAATCCAAGGAACTTGTGCAGGCACTGCTGCAGCTGGATAAAGTAAAACCTGACGTGGCATATCGTATTGCAAATGTCATGCCACGGACACGGGATGAAGTGCGGGCAGTATTTGGCAGGGATAAGTTTTCTCACACCCCCGAAGAACTCGATGCAATCATTGATCTGGTGATTTCTCACTTCAGATAGGCTGATATTCATGAAAGAGGAAAAAAAGGAGATCAATGCAGTAGTTCTGGATATTCTTCCCAAAGGATACCCTGATGATCCAAGGCCGATGTACAAGAGGGAGCCGGTTGTCCAGGCAGTCGGAGTGGAACAGTTCAAACTTCTTGAACTTATTCCAAAGAACCTGTCTCTTGACATTGGTGAACTGGTATACATCGGGGGTGGAGAGAGACCCAAGATTGAACGGGTAAAGCGTCGGCTCAGGTACGATGAACTGACACACAGTGCAGTCCAGGAACTCTCTTTTGCAATTGAGCGGATAGTAAAGGACCGGGAGAAAGACTTCCTCGACTTTTACAACCGTGCAATTCCGATCACTCCGAAACTGCATATGCTCCATCTGCTCCCTGGTATCGGGAAGAAACTGATGTGGGAGATCATCGAAGAGCGTGAGAAGAAACAGTTTGATAGCTTTGCAGATATCTCTCAAAGAATCAAAACTATCCCGCATCCGGATCGGATGATCCTGAACAGGATACTGGAAGAAATTCAGGATCCGAACGTAAAATATCATCTCTTTACGTCACGATGAGAGCATACCGGGACCAGCATTTCCTGACTGATCCCCGGATTGTTGCCCGGATAGCAGATATTCTGGATATTTCACAGCGGGTTGTGCTTGAGATAGGTCCGGGCGATGGTATTCTGACTCAGGTGCTTCTTCAGCGGGGTGCCAGGGTCATATCTGTTGAGCTTGACAACAACCTTATCGGGAGATTGTCAGGGCGTTTCGCATCTGAAATTGCAGATGGATCTCTTACACTAATTCAGGGGGATGCGGTGAAGGTGCCCCTCCCGCCATTTGAGATTGTCATGGCTAACCTTCCCTACTCCATCTCTTCTCCGATAACCTTCCGGCTGCTTGATATCGGATTTGAAGCTGCAATACTCATGTACCAGAAAGAGTTTGCAGACCGGATGATGGCCCACCCGGGAACCCGGGACTGTGGCAGACTCTCTGTTATGCTCCAGACCTATGCACGGGCAAACCGGTGCTTTGATCTCCCCCCCGGCGCATTCTCCCCACCGCCTGCAGTCAAATCTACGGTTATGTGGATTGAACCAAGGGAACCATTGTTCCCGATTCATGACCGGAAGGTGTACGAAGATATCGTCCGCGAACTCTTCACCAGGCGGAGAAAGACGGTGCAGTCCACTCTGAAGGCTCTGGCAGGGAAATTTGGAAAAGAGAAGATTGAATCGGTCATCAGCAATCTTGATCCTGAAATTCTGTCATCACGACCGGAGGCACTCTATCTTGAGGACTTTGCCACCATCTCCAACCAGCTCAGTTCCTGATGAAGGGCAGATTTATCAGCCAAGGGAAGATACTTTTTTTCTGCTCGAGAAGGCTCTGGCAGAGATAATGCCGGATGATATCGTCCTTGAAGTAGGCACCGGGAGCGGATACGTTGCCTCATCTCTTCAGGGCTGCCGGATGATTTGCGCAACTGACATAAATCCTCATGCCATGCTCTCTGCTCATGCACGAGGGGTTGCGGTTGTACGAACAGATTTTGCTGCAGGTTTTCGCCGGGTTTTTACTCTTGTCCTCTTTAATCCTCCCTATATCCCGACCCGGCCGGATGAGCGATTGAATGACTGGCTTGAGTATGCCCTTGACGGAGGACCAGACGGAAGAGAGCCACTTTTCCCATTTCTTGATCAAATACCGGATGTTCTGATTCCTGGTGGCCGGATTATGATACTAATCTCATCACTCCAGAATTTTGAAAAATGCGAGGAACTCTTTAAAGGTGCCGGGTTTTTCTACGGAATTGCCGGTCATGAGCTCCTTGAAGATGGTGAGGAATTGAGAATATACCGCCTGAAAAAAGTGTGAGCAGGTTATTGCATATTGTTATACCGGTGCATAATCTCTTCAATGGAACAGTGTTTCATCTCAATCAGGGCACTGATAACAGAATCTGCAAATATCATAGCAGAAGTCTCAAACAGGGTTCCGAGGGGAGTGCATGCAGCTGAAATTGACCGGTGTTCACCACGGAGCTGTCGCAGGTCAAAGTGATCCGGGCCGACATTACAACTCTCTTCTTCCGTATTCAGAAGAACTACACAATTTGCAAGCTCTGCCATCGGTGAGACCCTGGTTCCGGTGATCAGACAGATCTGACCTCCTATCTGACGGGTGGTCTCACATGCCTCCATGACAGATTTTGTCTTTCCTGATCCTGAAAATGCAATCAGGGTATCCTTCCCGTGAAATGAAGGGGTGACGGTCTCTCCTACCACATAGGAAGTAAGACCCAGATGCATCAGGCGCATGGCAAAGGATTTTGCAACAAATCCTGAACGCCCCGCTCCGATGACAAAGATCCGGTCAGACCCCATCAATGCAGAGATGAAACAATCAACCTGATCCTGTTCCAATGTCTCTGCTATCTCTCCGATGCGGGAGATCATCATGGACATGATATCCCGAAGGGGGATACATGGTTCTGTCGTGGGTGGTGAAGACATGAAATATGCTGTATTTTCGTTGGTTTTGGAAGTTCATCTTCCTTTGCTTAGTGCCTGAAATACCTGATTCCGGTAAATACCATGGCCATTTTCCTCCGGTTCGCCTCATCAATGACTTCGCTGTCCCGGATTGACCCTCCTGGCTGGATCAGGGCGGTGGCTCCTGCCTCGGCAGCAACTTCAAGGGTATCTGAAAATGGAAGAAATGCATCTGATGCAACGACGGAGCCCTTCAGGGGGAATTGAGCCTTCGAGATGGCGATCTTTGCACTATCAACCCTGCTCATCTGACCGGCACCAATTCCAAGGGCCCTGTTTTTATCTGCAAAGATGATGGCGTTGCTTTTCACATGCTTACAGACCTTCATGGCAAGCATCATGGCCGCCTCTTCATCAGCGGTCGGATCCCGGTCAGTTACTACCTGCCATTCCTCTCTCTGAACCGGTGTCACCTGAACGAGAGCACCTCCATCAATGGTTCTGACGGCTGCATGTCCTGCAGGCTCAGTGAGAGTGAGGAGCCGGAGGTTTTCCTTGGTCTTCAGGATCTCTCTCGCCTCGTCAGAGAAAGATGGGGCTACAAGCACTTCAATAAAGGTTGAGGCAATCTCTTTGGCAAGATCTGTGGTAACCTCCTTGTTGACCGCAACAATGCCACCATACGCGGAGACCGGGTCCACATCCCTGGCTGCAATGTATACATCGCGAATAGTCTCCCCGGTCGCAACCCCGCAGGGATTATTGTGTTTGACGATAACTGCTGCACATTCATCAAATTCACGGAGGAGTCCGACTGCTGCATCGACGTCAAGGTAATTATTGTATGACATCGCTTTCCCCTGGAGCGGGAGACTGCCACCGATTCCACTCTCTCCATAGACAGCAGCAACCTGGTGAGGGTTTTCACCATACCGAAGCATCCGGCCATTTCTGAACTGAACCGAATAAACGGGTGGCAACTCTTCCTCAAGACCATACAGGTAGTTGCTGATGGCTCCGTCATATGCTGCCATCCGGGCAAAGACCTTCCTGGCATAGGCGAGTCGCTCTTCCTTGGTGAATGACGATCTGGATGATACGGCTTTCATAAGTGCAGGATAATCTGCCGGGTCAATCACCACAAGGACATCCTGGAAGTTCTTCGCTGCAGCCCGTATCATCGCCGGGCCACCGATGTCGATGAATTCGATCAGTTCATCAAGGGGAAGGGACTGCTTTGTCATCTCTTCAAAGGGATAGAGGTTGACGACCACCAGATCAATCGGGCCGATATTGTGCTCTTTCATCACCGCGTCGTCAGTACCTCTCCGACCGAGGATTCCTCCATGGATTCTCGGATGTAATGTCTTGACCCGGCCGTCCATCATCTCCGGAAATCCGGTATATTCTGATACTTCAATGATGGGAATACCTGCAGTGTTGAGAACTTTTGCGGTCCCCCCGGAGCTTAAAAGTTCAATCCCGGCCTGGTGCAGGGTCCGGGCAAGGTCGATGATACCATCCTTGTTCCAGACTGAAAGGAGTGCACGCTTCATGTGGTAATACGTGGGTCATCAGGTATAATGAGGATACTGGGGCATATCACTGACGAGCAGAACAGGAGGGAAATCAGAAAAGAGAGGATATGGAATATATTATCTTCTTTTATTTGCTGCAACGAGCATCACTGCCGCAAGAGACAGAACAGAGACCAGAACTCCTAGCGGCTGTTTTTGTGCAGACGGTTTATCTTTGGGGGGTGAAGGGAGCGGGGGTTTTGTTGGCTTTGCGGTCACTTCAATCGAAGACTGAGTGACAATAGGAGCAATATCAAGTGTCAGTTCAGGAACCGGTGTTTCTGTCGGAGTCGGAGTGGGTGTCGGGGTTGGCGTGGGAGTGTCGGTCTCCTTTTCTGAACTATCTGTTTCCGTATCTTCAGAGTCTGTTTCGGATTTTTTATCTGAATCATCTTTCTCTGATTCCTTCTCCTTTTCCGGCTTGGTCTTGCTTAACAAAAAGGTCGTTTTCAGACTGGTTGTTATACCGTCACCAGAGTTCTTCTCGGCGATATCATTCACTTCTATGGTGGCCCACGCGGTATATTCTCCTTCAGGATATTTTTCATCATCCTTGGTTTCCCAGACAGCGCCGGTGTCAAAGGGACTATAATAGACGAATATTTTTTCAAGATTATACGTACCCGTTGGTGACTGGAGCGTCGTGAATGTCGTCTCATTCGGACCGGTCAGGTTGAGCCTGACAGGGACTCCGGCAGAACCTGGCCGCTCGTTTAACAGATACATATTGGACGATATCTTAAATGAGACAAGATTCCCCTTTTTAATCCATTCGGGTTCATGATCTATACCCTGCTCTACCACATCCATCTGAATCCAGGGATCTTCGACCTTGAACACAGGCTTTTTACTGATGAGCCCGTACCAGGTTCCGGTCTTACCGGAAAAGAATGCAGGGTCCACAAAAAAATGCCGGGCGTCCATAACTTTGGCACGGGAGTCCGGTGTTCCTTCAGGGGAACCTGAACTCCAGAAGGCTATCTCATCCCCGGCCCTGACATTACATTCAGAGATATCAATGTCATTTTCTCCAACAAATACCGTCCCTTCTTTTGGGATCTTTGAATCCAGTGCGTATGCCCCGGTCCCAAAGAGAAGAAGAGAGAGTATGAGTATCAGGAAAAATCTGGAAAAATCCATAATAGAGTATCATTTTCGGTTTTTTTAGATATTTGCGTGCCGGGGGACTTTAGTGATACGTGAACATCATATTCCATAAGGGACGAGTACTATCACGCAGTTTGCTCTTGTTATCCTGGGTCTTGTCTTTATCCTGATTGCAATCCGTCAGGTCGGCCGGTTTTCTTTTCGGATATGGCAGGTGATGCTGGCCGGAGCAGTGCTGACTCTTATAACCGGACAGATATCACCTCACGATGCAATCCAGGCCATCAATCCTGGTGTCATGCTCTTTCTGCTTGGCATGTTCATCGTTGGTGAAGGGGTCAAAAACAGCGGGCTTTTGGATGACTGTATCACCTGGATCTGCCGGCATGCAAGGTCAGGTGACATGCTTCTGGTTCTTATCATCGGGACCATGGGACTGTTATCAGCGATTTTGATGAATGACACCATTGCCATTATCGGAGCACCCCTGATCCTGGTTCTTGCCGGGCGGTTTGGTGTTTCAAAACCAGGGGCCATGATAGCCCTCTGCTTTTCTGTGACTACCGGAAGTGTATTCAGCCCGATTGGAAACCCCCAGAATTATCTCATCGCCTCATACGTCCCGGATATGTCACCGTATCTCCTCTTTTTTTCCGGTCTTTTCATCCCGACCCTCCTCTCGCTCGGCGTGATCTATGTCTTTCTTCGACCACTTTTCAGACAAGCCTGCATTCCGGCTGAAGAGTGCAGAATTCGGGAGATATCTCCGGATATCAATCCATGGCCGGTGTATCTCTCATTTCTTTTCATATTCACCGGCATTGGAATGCAGGTAATAAACGGCCTCTTTCAGATTGGGTGGGCAGTCCCTATCGAGTGGATTGCAATCACCGCAGCCATTCCTGTTCTGACTTTTTCACAAGAACGGACCAGACTTCTGAGGAATATTGACTGGTACACCCTCATCTTCTTTGCAGCCATGTTTGTCCTGATGCAGAGTGTATACAATACCGGGTTCTTCCAGGGGCTGATGCCGGAGACAGGAGGGACAGATATTCTGCTTGTGCTGGTTGCAGGCATCCTCTTCTCACAGGTCATCTCAAATGTCCCTTTTGTAGCACTCTTCCAGCCGGCACTGTTATCCACAGGGGTATCGCCGGCAATCGTTCTGGCACTTGCGTCAGGAAGCACCATCGCAGGAAATCTTACCATCCTCGGTGCAGCCAGCAATGTTATCGTCGTCCAGCAGGCAGAGCGGTATGGGGTTCACATATCAATGAAATTATTCTGCAGATATGGCATTCCGGTGACATTCTGCCAGATGTGCATCTATGCGACATTTCTGATTGCAATGTCGTAATCCGGAGCCTAATTAGGCATAACAGGTATTGCATGGCATATTATTATATACGACAAATAAAAGACGCTGAGTTATACCCTGGATTGTCCCATGTCAGGAATACTGGTCGTTGATGACAAACCCGCACACCGCGAACAGATCGCGGAGATTCTCAGCAATGCCGGATATCGGGTTACCGGTAAGGCGTCGTCAGGGGCTGAAGCGATAACCATGTTTCATCAGATTGAACCTGACCTGGTCACGCTTGATCTTATCATGCCAGATATGAACGGTATGGATCTGCTCAGAATTATGAAGGGGACAAGTCCGATGGTGTCATTTCTCATCTGCACTTCTATCTGCCATGAGATGATTGCAGATCTTGCAAAACGTTCGGGTGCTGATGCACTCTTTCACAAACCTATCTCTGATTCTTCACTTCTTGCTACCGTTTCCGAAATCCTTGGATCGCCATACCAGGAACAGGAAGCATAGTCTCATTTTTAAAAGGTATAAGATGATCCGGGAGGGGATCCCGGACCTGAAAACAAGGTTTATGGGGTGTATCCATTTCCGATCCAGGGCAGATTATTGTGCGGGGAGTGCTGGATGGGGGGTTTAAAATATCTGCCTGAACCGGTCATGTCTCTTCTGGTTTTGTATTATCCTCTGGTGAGGACGGCATACCGGATGGGTAGGTGTGGGGCTTTTGCGGTACAGCTTTGGTATCACCTCCGAACCATTCGTGCAGGGTAGTTCCTGCGCATGTATAGTTATATTTACATTCTGTTATATCTACTTTCCTCATGGACAAACACTCTCAGCTTTTTGTCATCAATTATGCGCATTTATCGCCCCTGATCAGGGAGCAGATTCTTCAAAAACAAAGATATCTTCAATGGTAACCTGGAACCGACGTGCCATTTTAAAGGCCAACTCTAGGGAGGGATCATATTTTCCCTTCTCTATTGCCAGAATGGTCTGTCTGGTCACGCCAACTTCCCGTGCAAGGTCTTCCTGAGTCAGATCATGCATCGCCCTGAAAACCTTGATCTTATTCTTCATCCTCCCCTCCGGCACCAAATTTTCGCTCGTACCAGGAGATGAAAAGGATATACACGATAATCATCAGAAAGACAATGAACATGAGGAGGAATGAAAACCGGGCAATCTGATACGAGAATGGTCCAAACGTATCTCCCCCAAGACTGATAACCACTCCACCAAGGGCATATGAAAATAATGTAATCCCCATAACCTGCAATGTTCGCAGGGAAGCTTTCTCAGTGATCAGGTGAGAGCGTTCATCAGAAACCACATCATCAACCATCTGCCTTGAGATCCAGGCTGCCAAAACCCCAATAATAACCGCTCCGGTCATAACCAGGGGTTCAAGGTTCTCCACAGACCAGAAAAATATCCCGGCTTCAAGAATTGCGATGACACCAAGGAGAAGGAAATATGTGTATTGCTTCATAATGCTTTGTAACGGATTAGTGTATCTACCCCGGAGAGGATAAGCATATTTGTCACGATAACTGGCAAAATCCAAATCGGGCCCTTGGATGCAGTACGCTAGGTAAAAAATATGGTATCTGAACCTCCGATACGGGTCCTCTTTGTAGATGATGAACCCGGGATGCTCCAGGCAATCCGGGATTATCTCTCAATAGTTCACTCTATCGGGGTTGAAATCTGTAATTCCAGCGCTGAAGCCCTTACCAGGGAGGATCTGTTTGAATTTGACTGTCTGATTATTGATTACGAAATGCCGGATATCGACGGAATCGCCCTTTTAAAAGAGATACGTCAGATGAATACGGACATTCCGATAATCATCTTCACCGGAAAGGGCCATGAAGATGTTGCGATGGAAGCCATCAACGCCGGGGCTGATTATTACATAAAGAAGGGTGGAAACCCCGAGGAACTCTTCACTGAACTCGCGCATTTCATACGCAAGGGTGTAAGAAGATACCGGGCTGAAGTGGCGCTTGTGGAAAAGGAGCGCCGGTACCGGGCAGTTGTTGAGGATATGACCGAGTTTGTCTGCAGGATGGATGCAGAAGGGGTTATCGTTTTTGTCAACTCTGCCTTTCCAAAAAGCCTTCAGATACCTTTCGAAATTCTGAACGGGGTGACATTTTACTCACTCTACCCGGATCATGAGCGGGAGATTGAAGAGGTCATATCTCTCTGTGACCCTGACAACCCGTCTGCCCAGTTGGAACTGCCCTTTCAGGGAAGTCATGGAAAGACCATCTGGCATAGCTGGGTAATCAGAGTCATATTCAATGACCGGTTTGATATCCAGGAGATACAGGCGGTTGGCAGAGATATCTCAAGACAGAAGGAGAGTGATCGTCAGGGAGCCATTCTCAGAGATCTTGGGATCTCCCTTGCCAGCAGTTCAACCCTTGAATCTGCTCTCAGTTTCTCACTGTCAGCAGCAATCGATATTGGAGAGCTTGAGACCGGGGCAGTCTACCTGCATGACCAGAATTCAGGGAGACTCTCTCCGTTCCTTGACCAGGGGGCGTTCCGGGCAGCATTACACAGACTATACGAGGAATTTTCCAGGAACGGGGATGAGATGATCCTCAACACGGGAGATCCTCTCTATATGAGCATGACCGACCTGCACCGGTATGAAAGCAGGTTCACCGCACTTGCGTTCATTCCGATTCTCAGATATGAAGAGGTAACCGGCTGGTTCATCCTGGCATCAGACAACCTGATTGAAGTCCCCTACGAGATCAGAAGTCCGCTCGAGGGAGTTGCATCACAGATAGGAAATGTCATCTCACGAATCGAGGCTGAGGAAGCACTCAGGGATGCCCTTATTGAGAGTGAAGAACGGTACATGCAGCTCTCAGAAACATCTCCCGATGCCATTGCTATTTTATCAGGAAATTCTGTGGTCTATCTGAATCCTGCTGCAAATGCACTCTTTGAAGTGGACAGCCCGGATGTTTTTATCAAACAACCACTCCATGACTTTCTTGATACTGACCTGCAGAACTGGTTTCATGAGATCCTGAAGACCAAAGCCAGGGAGAAGAGTCCGAGAGCGGGCGAAGGATTTCTCAAAACAAGAAATGGCAGACAGATATATGGAGAACTCATCAGTGTTCCGATCTCCCATGCAGGAGAGGATGCCATACTTCTGCTCATCCGTGATAAAACAAGTCAGCGGATGCAGGAACAGGCATTGATTGAGAGCGAACGCAGGTTTCGTGAGATGGCGGATCTCCTGCCCGAGCCACTTTTTGAAGCTGATACGAACGGAAAACTGACCTTCTGCAACCGTGGCGTCTTTGCTCTTCTCAATGCGTCGCATGTGCCGGATGCGGATATCACCATGGCATCAGAACTGGTATCCGCGCAGGAACAACTCAGGTTTTCCACCATTCTTAAAAAGGTTGCAAATGATCTGATGCCTGTGGCCGGGGATTTTATTGCTGCCGGAGATTATACCGACCCGAGAATCATTCATCTCTCCCTGGCGCCCGTTCTCCATGACGGAGTTTTTTCCGGGACCCGGGGAATTCTCATAGATATCACCGAGAACAAGCGGTACCAGGAGAAACTCCATCATATGATCGAAGAGAAGGATGTTCTCTTCCGTGAACTGCATCACCGGGTCAAGAACAACATGCAGATAATCTCAAGCATGCTCCAGCTGCAGGAAGAGTACATCACTGATGAGGTCATTCTCTCCGCCCTGCATGACTGTGAACAGCGGATCGATTCGATGGCGCTCGTTCATGAGACATTATACCGGACCGAATCCCTGGCAGGTATTCCGTTCGGGCAGTATCTGGAGGACCTCGCACAGGCAGTGACCGAAGGATTTGCAACCGTAAGGGATATCAGGACTGATATCAATGTCGGAAGTATCATGCTCAGCCTGGATACCGCTGTCACCATAGGCCTTATTGTGAATGAGCTGATGGTGAATTCCATGAAATATGCCTTCGTGGACCGGCCGTCAGGGCTGATTACTATTCATCTGTCGTGTGAGGATGGCGGGTGTACGATGCGGTATTCAGATGACGGAGTTGGTCTTCCCCCGGGATTTGATATTGAGAAGATCTCAAGTCTCGGGATGCGCCTTGTCCGGATCCTTGCAAGGCAGATACGAGGATCATTACTGATTGAGAGCGAACAGGGTGCAGGAATGGTCTGCACCGTTACCTTCCCGAAACAGGCAGGAAATACATGACCCAGGTGCTTATCGTTGAAGATGAGGCAATTGTGGCGGAATCTATCGCATCCAAACTTCGCCGGTACGGATATGAAGTGATTGATACCCTTCCGACCGGAGAAGAGGCAGTAGATAAGGCTGGAAAAACGCGGCCTGATGTTATCCTCATGGATATTCATCTGGCAGGAAAGATGGACGGGATACAGGCCGCAGATCGGATCTCAAGCCAGTTCCATATTCCGGTAATTTTTCTGACTGCCTATGCCGATGAACAGACCATTGCCCGTGCAAAAGAGGCAGGCCCCTTTGGGTATCTTGTCAAACCATTCAGGGAACGGGATCTGTATGTGACGATTGAGATGGCCCGGGAGCGATCCAGACTTGAGGCAGAACTGGAAGCTGCAAACCGGGAACTTGACTCATTCAGTTACTCAGTCTCACATGACCTTCGGGCACCGCTTATCGCCATAGATGGGTTCTCCCGCATCCTCGAAGAGACCTATGCCGGATATCTTCCCCCTGATGGTGTCGAGTGCCTGACACGAATACGACAGGCAGCAAACCAGATGGACCAGCTTATCGAGGACTTTCTGAGGTTATCACGGGTCACCAGAGCCCCGGTCCAGATGGAGAAACTTGACATATCCCGTATTGCACGTGAGATCCTGGGTCAGCTGGCAACGCATGATCCAGACCGGAAAGTTCACTGGAGGGTAGAGGAAGGGTTGATGGCATTTGGAGATCCGGGTCTGTGTGAGATCGCTCTTAAAAATCTTATAGGAAATGCATGGAAGTATACGATGCATAAAGAAGATGCACAGGTCCAGGTTGGGAGCCTCATGCAGGGTCAGATACGGGTTTTCTTTGTAAAAGACAATGGGGCAGGTTTTCCATCGGAGAAAGCAAACCTTCTCTTCATACCTCTGCAACGGCTTCACTCCCACCAGGAGTTCCCCGGAAACGGCATCGGCCTTGCAACAGTACAGCGGATTGTTCACCGGCATGGTGGACGGATATGGGCAGAAGGCGCAACAGGTGAAGGAGCAACCTTCTTCTTTACGCTTCCGGAAGAGGCAGGATAACCCTGGAGAATGGTATGCCAACGGTACTCATAATTGACGACGAGGATCTTGACCGGAAAGTCCTTCACTCAATCCTGCTTTCTGCAGGATACGAGGTGATCGGGACTGCACGAAGCGGAGAAGAAGGGATAGAACTGAGCAGGACACTAAAACCCGATCTTGTCACCATTGACCTGATGATGCCAAAGATGAACGGGATGGAAGTGCTCATAAAACTGATGAAGGAGAATACCAAGACCAATGCTTTGATCTGTACATCAGCACATTCAGACCCGGTTGTTGACCTTGCCATGCGATATGGAGCGAAGGGGTACATTATAAAACCATTCCAGGCCAGATCCCTCCTCGCAACCGTGAAGGAAGTAATCGGAGCGCCTGATCCGGCACGGATGAATGTGTGGAACTTCTAGGGATTCATAAAAAGAGGGATGAATACACATGGGAATCCTGATTGTTGACGACACTGACTTTGATCGCAATCTCCTGAGATCCATTCTGCTCTCTGCAGGGTATGAGATAACGGGCCTTGCCACGTGTGGGGAAGAGGGTATCAGGCAGTATCATGCCTTACAGCCGAACCTGGTTATGCTTGATCTGATTATGCCTGATATCAATGGTATTGAGGTTTTGCGAAGGATCAGGATCGATGCCCCTGAAGCAAAAGTGATGATGTGCACATCGGTTGGAGAAGAGAGCATGGTTGACCTGGCCAGACGGATGGGTGCCAGGGGTTATGTAGTCAAGCCATACATCGCAGATAATCTGCTTGGTGCCGTTCAGAAGATACTCGGACCACCGGTAAAACCAAGAGCCTGATAAATCGTTCTCTGTCGCTTTTTTTCTTTCAGATTTACTGTCATTTTTCAGACATTATGGTGAAGGGACAGGAATAGTATGGACCGCGGTCCCCTTTCCATGATGACCTGAAATAGTAAGGCCAGCCTGGTAGTTCCCTGGTTTCAGATAGGTATGAACCGGGTTTTCATCCCATGACGTGTAGCCGTCACCAAAATCCCAGAACCATACCGATGGATCTCCATCAGAAGTTGACTGAAACCGTATCGTTGCAGTGTTGCCTGGATCAAAATCCCAGGTAAATGATGCCTGAAATACTTCAACAATCCCTGAATCCTGTGCCTGGCCACAGACATTTGAAACCGAATACCTGACCGCATATCTTCCGGGGTTTTCATACCGGTGGAAGAATGGATCTTGTTCTGATGTTGTGGTTCCATCTCCAAGATTCCATATTCCTGATACAGGATTATTTGTCACCGAACCAGTTGAGCGCTGGCTGAATCTGACCTCCAAAGGCGCATACCCCGATACCGGTTCAATGGTGATGGAAGTATTTACTTCAGGGACTGTCCCGACGGACGCCTGTTTATTCATCAGTGACCAGACCTGGTTTGTTGCATCGGCAGGATACGTAACAGAGAAGACATCATGGTGTATTCCTGGCAGAAAAACAACCGGCTGGCCCCGGTCAGCGTCACCGGGATGAAAGCGGTTCAGATCCCCAACCGGCAGGGATACCGGATGATCATGTCGGGATACATACCCAAACCTGGCAGTAAAAGATCCGTCAGTATTTCTGCATACGACTCCTGATTCAGGTATCAGCATCCCGGGAGCCGGTGTCCCGGATGGCACAGGAGTGCGGGTGTCGGCAGGGGTTGCAACCGGCAGAGGAGAGAGTGAGGCCATGAGGCTGTATCGATTCAGGATTGATGTTACCAACTCCTGGTCCATGATGTACCGCGCTCCCTGTGTTCGTTCAGTACTCCCGTCCCATGAGAGAAACCGAATCATGGCTGCCTCTGCTCCGGCAGGTGGGTCCCCGGTAAAGGTGTAGGAGTCGGGATCCGGCCTTGTATCCTGGGAGTAATCCTGAAATGAGTAGGTCCGGTTCTGATCGTCAACCCATAGTATTCGGACTATCCATGTATCAGCCGGAGTCTGGTCCTGCCCTGAATGATCTGATGTCAGGGGGAGAAGCGACGTATTCTTACTCATATCAGGACCAGGCCCTGTGGTAAATAAAACAGATATTCCTGCAGCGATAATGAGTGATATAAGAATGATGATAAGAACAATATGATATTGGTTATCCGACGGATCCATTGCAGTTCTTACATCTTTTATGTCATAAGCCAAGAGGGCTTCCCATCAGTTCATGTTTTACAGGGAATATCAGATTATGAATACCAATACTATACCATTTCAGATTACGTCGCGCGAAACGCGATTTGAAGAAACTATCGGGATCAGATCACCCATCCGGATGGCTCTGGCATCTGTCCTGGTCGCCATCCTGTTCCTGACCGGTCCGGTACTGGGGGATACTATCTCCACGGCAACTCCGCCAGGAATGAACCTCTCGATTGATCCAGGAGAGGATTTCTTTTCATATGCAAATTACCACTGGGTTGCCGACCACCCGGTTCCTGAAGATAATAAATTCTACACTGCATTTGAAGAAGTAAAAGAGACGGTTGACAACCGGGTGACAAATCTTGTGGAAGAAGCAGCTTCAGATTATGATGCAGAAAAAGGAACACCCCGGCAGTTACTCGGATCTTTTTACCGTGCAGCCCTGAACGATGAGTCAAATGCACGGACCGGGCTTGCTCCGGTTCAGGATGAACTGGATGAGATTGCAGGGGCATCTGACCGGAGTGAGATCCGCATTGTCACTTCAAATCTCACTGCCCGGGGGCTGGATCCATTTTTTATCCTGTACATTGATGAAAACCCGGAGAAAAGAAAGGAGCTCGTCGCGACCATCGAGAAAGGCGACTTCACCATCCGGTTCCCTCCATTTTATGAACTGGAGTTCGATGAGGCCATCAGGGTTCAGGATCTGATGAAAGAGTATGTCACCACCACCTTCATGGACCAGGGAATGGATCATGGACTGGCCTCTGATGCAGCGGATGTAGTATTCAGAATTGAGCGCCGGATGGCCCAGGCTGAGATGGGCATGAACACATCCCATGCAAACTCCTCTGAAGAACTCAAGGCAGGAACATACCAGGTAGAGGACTTAAACACACTCTTCCCAGGTATAAACTGGGATGCTCTCCTGGACAAATCTGGAAGACCAGATCTTGAGGAGATCTATGTCATGAACCCGCACTACCTCAGGGAAATTGGCAGGATACTCTCTTCAGAACCGGTTGAAGATCTGAAACTCTTCCTGACCTGGCGGGTTCTTCAATATGCGGCCCCCTTTGCCACTCCTGATATGCAGGAGCGGTACTATGAGTTTTATGATGTAAAACTTTCAAAAGGGGAGGTAACACCCCAAAAAGACCGCGTTTTTGACATCATGAACCTCTATCTGGGAAACCCGATCGCTCATCTGTATGTAGACCGGTATTTCAGTGCCTCTGATAAGGCGAAAGCGGAAGAGATCATCACAAATATCAGGGAGGTAATGCGGGAACGGGTGCAGAATCTGTCCTGGATGAGTCAGGAGACAAAGGACATCGCTCTTTTAAAGATGGATTATCTGAAGGAGCAGGCAGGATATCCGGAGGAATGGGGGCAGTACCGGAACCTGACTATTGAAGATACCTCATACCTGGAGAACATGCTGGCCCTGACTGAGTATTTCACGAATGGCAGCCTTCAGCTCTCCGGTGAACCGTCAGACCCGGATGTCTGGTATGTGTCACCGCATGGGGTAGAGGCACACTATGATCTTGTCCATAACCGGATCATTGCCCCGGCAGGATTTCTCAATCCGCCGTTTTTTGATCCGATGGTTGATGATGCCTGGAATTATGGATCATTCGGATGGGTCTATGGCCATGAACTCATCCACATGATTGACATTGGTGGCCAGCAGTATCACCCGGACGGAAAAAAGGAGAACTGGTGGACAGACAGCGATGCAAACCAGTATTTTCATGCCGCATGGCCCCTGATAATGCAGGTTAATTCAACGCAGGTTCTTGATAACCTGACACTGAACGGGACACAGATGCTGATAGAAAGTTCAGCAGACCTTGGTGGCCTTACCCTGGCCTATCATGCATTTCTCAAATCCCGATCAGATTCAGATTCTCTGGATACACCAGGAATTGACGGTCTGACAGATCGGCAGCGGTTCTTCGTGGCATTTGCACAGGCTATGCGGGGGAATATTACCGATGATAATCTGCGTAATGTTACCGCTACAGAGGATCATCCCTGGAATGAGTTCAGAGTTAATACTATCCCCTATCATCTTGATCCATTCTATGAGGCATTTCCTGATATCAATCAAGGTGATACACTTTACCTGAACGAGACTGATCGGGCACGGCTCTGGTGATATGATGCGAAAAGTTCAGAACCTGTATGGAAAAATTGCGTTCGTTGTGTGTTTAGCCATCCTCATTCCCGCGATACCGGCAACCCCGGTTATCGGAAATGATGATCCTTTTCTGAACATTCTGGCAAAAACGGATCGCGGATATTACAGTCCGGGCGATATCATCAGGGTGAAAGGAACGGTGACCGGAGAAGAAAATACGCCGGTCCCAGCAGGATTGGTGTTTCAGTTTCAGGGGATGAATAAGACAGCCAACACAACATCTGATGGATCCTTTTCTGCACGGGTTCCGATCTCGCTCATAGAACCGGAAAGCATGTATCGCCTCATTATCTCTGCTCATGCTGAAGGATATACCGGGAAGAATCTCTCTATCCCCATTGTCATCATGGGGGAGCCCTCTTCTCTTGCCCCCGCACCTGTTATTCCTGATGAATTCTCCTCTATCTGATTTTTACGAGGGATACATCCACATTTCTTATTTTGATAGGATATTCACGTTCAAGGGTCGAACGAAGGACTGATACATTCTGAGCATCCCGATCCCATCCTCCATCATATGAGCGACGGATGACATCCGTACCATACTCACCGGTCTTCGGATCATAGGAAAGGATCAGGAGAAGTGCTGCATCTGCACTCCGGTCACGGGCAACGATATCCCCTTCCACATAATCTGGTACTGTTCCAGGAGGAGAGGAGTCGGCCCCAATCCCTATCTGGCTGAGCGCGATCCGGTTTACTCTTGCTGGATATAAACGTTCAAGCTCGGTTCTATCCGTCCATTCTGCATTGGTATCTGGCCGGTATCCCCATTCTCCCGTGTAATACCTGTTGATCATATCAGTTGCATACTCATCTGTTGCCGGATCATACCCAAGGACTACCAGTACTTCCTGAGTCGAACCAGCTGACCGGGAGATAAGATCGCCAGGTACATAGAGAGGACTTTTACCTGCTGTTGAAGTCTTGGTGCTTCGCGCCTGATAGGATGTACCGGGTTTGAAAAGGGAGTCAGACGGAACCGGAAGTTCTGCTGACTTCTGATAGAGCGACTCATACTCCTGCATACTTCCATTCCGGGCAAGGCCTGGCTGAACCATAAAGTATCCGTCATTTCGTCTGATTAATTCCTCAATCCGGTACTGGTTATCTGGCAGAAGTTCAGAGATGAGCAGGTATGTACCATTCTCCTTCCTAAGCAGAACATCACCTATCTTATATCGTGGATCATGGGGGATCAATACCGGTTCCTCGACAACCGGTTCCTCCTCAATAATGACCGGAAGGGTCAGAGTCTTTACCAATACCTCACGGGAAGATTCGTCCTGGAACAGTGCTGTCACCCTGAATGTGACCTCATTGGTATCAGAAAACGGGTAGAGATCATCAATCGGTATTGCCAGGGTCGAATCAGGGAACGTGCCTAATATGCGGGGAGCAGACCCAGGAGAACTGATACTCTGGTTGTTTACGGTTATCTCAAATTGCTGAACCTTTTCTAAGCCCGGGCCGCCGGGATTTTTGATGAGTACCAGATCCTCTGTGATATCAATGATAACCGGGATCTCCCCTGATATTGCTGATTGTGGGGGGGGATTGAGAACAGGGGGAAGGATCAGGGCGAGAATGACGATTATGGCGAGGATACCAACAATGCCGATGGCGAGGTATGAAACAGGTATTTCAGAAAGATGGGGAAGGTGAAATGAGGAGAGGTGATCCTTCACACTCTTTTTTATATGCCCATTATTCTTCTCCCGGTTTCTCATGTAGACTTCATTTGAGGGATCGAGGGTAAGCGCATTGTCAAAGCACACCTCCGCATCCTCATATTTACCCATCCTGGTAAAGACCACTCCAAGGGCATTCCAGGCACGATGATCTTCTTCTGACGCCTCAACTACCTGCATCAGAAGATCAGATGCTTTTTGTAACTCTCCTCTCCGATATGCATCAACACCGGTTTTATAAATTGTCTGAATCTCGTCATCATCCACCATGAGACACACCTGACCCCGAATCAACCATTTCTTATCAGTTATGGTCCTCACACGAAGAAAGGGTATCCCTTCACAGCACTGTTTGATTATGCTCTGTCATGCCATATGGCCTGAACCGTGACCTGAATAGATGAGCTGACGGGGTTTTGTGAACTGAACAGGGTGTCAGGTGAAGAACCTTTATATTGACTTTCCCCGAATATTTCAGAATGGGGGAGAGAATCGTGCTGAGGCAATACTCTTTGATACTTTTATGTTTCCTTGCAATACTCCCGATGGCAGTTTATGGTGCATCACCAGGAGATATTTTGAGAAATCAGGTTTTTGGTCTTCCGGAAGGAGCCGAATGGGGGTATGGCCTTGATACCTCATCTGATGGAAATACGACTGTATGTGGGGTTGCATATCCGGATCCATCTATTGACCTGGGACACCTGGGGAATGGCGATGCCTGGGTCATCAGGTTTGATAGGAACGGAACTATCCTCTGGGAGAAACTTTTCGGCGGAAATGAAACAGATTATGCATTATCTGTCCGGAATCTCCCGGATGGCGGGGCAGCGGTTATCGGTACCACCGGATCATACAACGGGGATGTGACCGGGTACCATGGAAACGGGGATATGTGGTTTATCAATCTCGGACCAGATGGGAATATCCGCGGGGATCGTGCCCTTGGTGGCAGTCTGACCGATGAAGGATCGGATCTTGTACTGATGCCGGACGGAGGCTATGTCCTATGCGGATATACCATGTCATCAGATGGATTTGCCAGACGACAACTCGGGGGGGGAGATCTCTGGCTTATCAGACTGGACCGGAATGGAACCGTTCTGTGGCAACAGACCTATGGCGGGAGCAGGCGGGACAGCGGGACCAGTATCATCCAGACGAAAGACAATTCCCTCGTAGTCTGTGGGAATACTAACTCAACAGACGGGATGGTTTCAGGGAACCGGACCAGCAGTGATGTCTGGGTGATAAAGACAGATCTGAACGGGACAGTGATTTGGGAGCGCTCCTTTGGTGGTTCAGGACTTGAATGGGGGCATTCGGTTATCGAACTTACATCAGGAGATCTCATGGTTGCGGCAGTCACCGCATCAGGAGATGGTGATGTCGGGAAAAACCATGGAGCAGGGGATGTCTGGCTGATGCGGATTACTCCTGATGGAACCCTCGTTTGGAAACAGACCTATGGTGGAAGCTTTAGTGACAATGTCTGGAAACTTGAGCCATCACCGGGAGGAGGAGCATACCTGGTTGGTGACAGTTACTCGGTTGATGGTCACTTTACCGGCAATCATGGAGAATCAGATCTGCTGATTGCTGAAGTGGATGGTGACGGAAACCTGCTCTGGTACAGACAGATAGGTGGATCATCTGTTGACCGTGGATCCTGGGTGAAACGCACCAATACCGATACCCTGATGATCACCGGTATGACCGCATCATCAGACGGTGATATATCTGGAGACCATTCAAGTGGTGATCTCTGGATCCTTGAGGTGGAAGGGAGTAAAGTACAGCCAGTGTCTGATCCTGAACCGCAGCCAGCGGTGACCGTTCCGGTAGAACCTGCAATCAGTCCGCTTGGTGGAGATGGCCCGGTTCCGACCGATCCTGACGGTGATGGCAGATATGAGGATATGAACGGAAATGGCGTGATGGACCTGCAGGATCCAACGGTGTTTTTCACGCATTTCGCCTGGCTGCAGAGTCAGGGATATGTATTAACATTTGATTTTAATGAGAACGGAGCCCTGGATTTGAGCGATGTCCAGGCATTGTTTACGGAGATTCAATCATGAAATATTCACCAATATGGTTCATCCTGATTATGCTGACCGGAGTTATCATTTCAGGAGTTCAGGGCGCAACAGTATCAGCAGGGTCCGCAACCCTTTCCCCAGGAAATGCAGGGACAGTACATATCATGCTGGACTCAGCTTCAACAGGTATTTCCGGATATCAGATGACCGTGCAGTCAGACAATGCAGCAGTCGTTTCAGTGACCGGAGTAACGTTTCCTTCCTGGGCAGCCCTTTCAGAGGCAGTGCCTGGTGACGGGGGATCGTATGCTCTCCGGGCCATTGATCTGAACAGTGGAGTTGAAGCGGGTGCAACAGAGGTCACTCTTGCCACCCTCACAGTTCAGGCTACGGGAAGCGGAACTGCACAGATTACCATTCAGAACCTTCAGATCGATGATGATGCAGGAAATCCCCTTCAGGCAGAAGCAAAGAGCGGGACGGTAACGGTATCAGGAGGCGCACCTCCGGCAGAACCATCCACCCAGGAGATACAGGTCAACCTGCAGACCGGATGGAATCTCTTCAATATCCCCATGCAGCCTGCTGCCGGATTTGAGTATGCAGACATCTTCAAAAATGTTCAGAGTGCAGGTCATTCAATCCTGACGTACGATGGTTCAGCCGGATGGATAACCATTGGAAAGGGCGACCGGCTCACACCCATGACCGGATACTGGATATATACAACCAGTCCGGTCACCATCCCTCTGACCGTCCAGGGAACTCCAACCGGGATGAAAAACCTGAACACGGGATGGAACCTTGCAGGGATCAGCGGCACCACGACGCAGTCTGCTGAAACTGCCCTGTCAGGACTCGCATCATGGTCTTATGTTGTCTCCTACGACTCTGCCCGGCAGCAGTACCGTGATGCAGGTATAAAAGGCGGACAAAGCCAGATTACCCTTTCACCAGGAGAAGGGTTCTGGATTCATCTTGATGCACCGGGCACGCTCAGCCCAGGAGCATAAAAGAAACCCTATATTTTTATACTCCCTTTTCTTAGGACATATTCAGAATGGAGACCTGGAACATGAATTACAAAACTGGCGTATGCGTCCTGTTTATTATTCTCCTGGCCGCGGGTGTATCGGCAATTCCCCCACTGCCATACGAATTCTATGGGAATGTATCAATCAATGAAACACCCGTCGTGGCAGGAACTATAATCATCGCGAAAGTGAACGGAACTGAAGTTGGAAACATCACCACTACTGCTGTCGGTGCGTATGGCGGGGCAGGGACATTTGACCGCCGTCTGGTAGTCAATGGAGCTGAGGACCAGATTGGTGAGTACATCACCTTCTGGATTGGGGATAAGCAGGCTGCCCAGAAAGTCAAACTCTATGCAGGCGAGTCACAAAAACTTGATCTGACCTTCATCCCGGGAAAAGAGGGAAGCATAGATGCATCAGTCACCCCATCCCAGTCTGGAACCATTGCCAATGTCCCGACCGATGAAGAGACTCCGGTACCAACAGAGACACAGACAAAGGCACCACTCTTTATCGCCCCGATTGCAGCCGGACTTGCATTATTCATTCTTGGACGCAGGGAATAATCCTGCCCCCCGCTTCTCTTTTATGTGACCGATACATATCTATCTCATATGCCAGAGGTCACGGTCTATTCAACTCAGAACTGTCCATACTGCCGTCTTGCAAAAGCGTTTCTTGACAGGAATAATATTCCCTACCGGTCGGTAGATGTGGGAATTGACCGGAAAGCTGCCAAGGAGATGGTTGAACTCTCCGGACAATATGGCGTTCCGGTTATCGTTGCAGGTGATGAAGTCATTGTCGGGTTTGACACCGACCGGCTCAGGGAACTGTTCACCACCGGAAAAAAGCCGGATATGTTTGATGTCATCATTGTCGGGGCAGGCCCTGCAGGTCTGACTGCTGCACTCTACTGTGTCAGGAAGAATCTGAAAACGCTGATAATTTCACCAGACATCGGGGGCCAGGCCCTTGAGAGCTGGAATATTGAGAATTACATGGGGTACCGGATGATCACCGGTGATGATCTGATGGCGAAGTTTGAAGAGCAGATCCGGGAACTTGAGATTAGGATTGAACTGGACCAGGTCACCTCTCTTCTTCCGACGAGTGGCGGATTCTCAATCAAAACAGCATCAGATCAGGAGTATAAAGGAAAAACAATAATCCTCACCCAGGGTAATAAACCGAGAAAACTTGGAGTAGCCAGGGAAGATGAGTTCATTGGCAGGGGCCTTTCAGTCTGCGCAACATGTGACGGGCCGATCTTTAAAGAGAAGGTTGTCGGGGTTGTCGGAGGGGGGAACTCAGCGCTTATGACTGCACTTGAGATGAGTGGTATTGCAAAAGAAGTGCATCTTATTGTCCGGAGCAGTATCCGGGCTGATGCAGTGTATACCTCACAATACGCGCAAAAGCAGAACATCATCACCCATACCGGATATGAGGTGACTGAACTTATTGGAGATGACCGGCTTTCGGAAATAGTCATTACAAACCGGGAGACAGGAGATAAGAATAGTCTGAAGCTGGATGGATTATTTACGGAGATCGGTTGGATTCCAAACACGTCTTTTGTTGAGGGACTGCTCAAGCTGAATGATCAGAAAGAGATTGTAATTGATATCGACTGTCGGACCAGTGCTCCGGGAATCTTTGCCGCAGGGGATGTAACCTCAATTACAGGAAAGCAGATCATCATTGCCTGTGGGGAAGGAGCAAAGGCAGCCCTTTCAGCGTTTGACTACCTGATGACACGGTAACCCGGTGGAGAGTAGAACCATTCCCATGCAGGGATCACCTGAATTTCTTTTTCCGTGTTTTCCCCGTAGCCAGGAATTGTCCTCTGATTCATGGTGAGAAGAAGTCCTGTTTCTGCTCCGGTTTTTTCCAGCGCTTCCGTAAGGCCGTTGATTTCCCGGGAAAAATTATCCGGCGTAACCTCATAGCAGACCTGTAATGCAACCATTGAGTCAGGTTTCCGAGCGATGAAATCACATTCAACTTTGTCCCTGAAATACCAGACCTCATATCCCCTCCGGATGAGCTCGATATACACCTGGTTTTCAAATGACTTTCCAATATCCTGTGAAAATTTCAGGGATATGGCATTTCTCATCCCGGAATCTATTGCGTAGATCTTCTTTGCCTGGGTAAACTGCCGTTTTAACGAGTAATCGTATTTCACACATTCAAACAGGAGATATGCATCTTCAAAATTTCGAATGTAATTTCTGACTGATGTATCACTTTTCAGCCCTGACAGCTGAACAAGTGAGTTATACGTATATTCACGGGTGAAATTTGTCATCAGGTAATGAGCAATAATTTTCACCGCACTGACATCACGAATTCCATACCGTGCCACAATGTCCCGATAAATGATATCCTCATATGTACGGACTACAAATTCTGGTTCCTGGTAGTGGATAAACTCTGGAAATCCACCGTCACTTAAAAATGTTTCAAACTCTTTCAGAACCAGAGCGAGGTTTTGTGTTGTTTTATTATTGGGATCAATATTTTTCCCGTGGAGAATCTCCCTGAATGAAAAGGGAAATAATTCAATCTTCACATACCGGCCAGTCAGGTGAGTGCCCAATTCAGAACTGAGGAGATGTGCATTTGAACCAGTGATGAAAATTTTATAGCCATCATCATGAAGTCGCCTGACAAAACGCTCCCATCCTGCAATATTCTGGATTTCATCAAAGAAAAAAACATCAGTATTTGGATTTAACTTCAATAGCAACGTAAGGAGCGTCTGAAAGTCATCATGTGTGAATCTGATAAACCGATCATCATCAAAATTCACATAACTGACGTTTTTATAAAAATCCTTGAATTGTAAGAGCAGGGTCGATTTTCCACACCGACGGATTCCGGAGATGATTACTATCCCCTGGTGGGCAGAATATTTTTGAAAATCGATGTCTCTCTGAATTCCGGGATCTTTATTGAAAAACCTGAATTGTTGATCCTGTATAGCCTGATCAAGAGAGAAGAGATCGATCATCCCATTACTAATGGGAATTTAATGATGATTATTCTTTTTACTAAACCGATTGAGTGACCCATTCAGGATCCTTATAAAATAAAACAATCCGGTTGGTATTTGTCCCAACAGACATGTTATTCACAC
>CAZEWE010000003.1:0-34283 GCA_964515765.1 uncultured Methanospirillum sp.
TTCTCATGGATGATGAACCGGCAATCTGTGAAATCACCGGAATCCTCCTGAAAAAGCTGGGCTATGATCCCACAATTGCGGTCACCGGGGAAGAGGCTTTGGCTGAGTATAAAAAGGGCCGGGAGAACGGGAACCCGCATGACGTGATCATCCTTGATCTCACGATACCCGGGGGTATGGGTGGCCGCGAAGTGATCTCCATCATCCGGGAATCTGACCCTGATGTGAAAGTTCTGGTTTCCAGTGGTGATCTTTCAGATCCGGCAATCATCTCGTATGCAGAGTATGGCTTCTCAGGCGTTCTTGCAAAACCATATAATAAAATCGGGCTGGATCAGGCCATTAAATCGGCATTGTCTTCATAAGCCTGTTCTGAAAAATACAATGGATATAAATCAGGTTTCTCTTCTCTCTTCTTCTCATGGGATCATACTGATCCTCATCCTGCTCATCATCGTGTTGCTGATTGGAATCGTTCTGATCTGGAGAAAGGCGGACAAACGTGCCCGCATGCTTTTTGAGTCCTGGAAAAGGGATGAATATGCCCGGTGGCAGACATGGATTCGGGAGGAGGCAGATGCCCGTGCGGATGTGCAGGCAGAAGCGAGATATAAGGAGTGGCAGAGACGGGAAGAGCAGAAGATCCGTCAGGATGCGATCCGGCGATCCCAATCGGTTATCAGGGGAAAGATCACCGAGCATCTTATCCCCTGGTTTTCTGAGTTCTCCTATCATCCGTCTGATGCCAGGTTTTTAGGCTCACCAGTGGACTTTATTGTGTTTGATGGTCTGTCAGAAGGATGTCTGAATGAGATCGTCATTGTTGAGGTGAAAACCGGTTCAGGGACACTTACGCCACGGGAACGATCCGTCGCACGGATTATTGAAGAAGGGAAAATCCGGTTTGAAGTGATAAGAAAAGATTAGGGTAGCTCATGAAGGGCAGATTAAACATCCTGTCTGAATGATCCGGGTGGCGTGTTCACATTTCTCCAGTAATTAATGAGGTCCCTGATGGTCTCGGCATATTTTTCAAACTGGACCGGTTTGACAACATAACTGTTTACACCTGATTTGTATGTCTCTCCAATATCCGTCTCCTGGTCTGAAGAGGTGAAGACAACGATCGGAAGGGTTTTCGTCCGTTTGTCTTTTCTGATGGCCTTCAGAACTTCATGTCCGCTGATGAGGGGCATTTTCAGATCTATGAATACGACTGAGGGGAGTGAACCGGGAGTATCTTTATATTCACCTTTCCCATGCAGGAAATCCAGCGCCTCTCTGCCGTCAAGAAAGACCCTGACCTGGTCACCCATATTAATCCAGTCAACTACATTCAGGAATAGTTCAACATCATTCTGGTTATCTTCAATGAGCAGTATCTCTAGTTTTCTTTCACCTTTCGCTTCCATCTCTCCCCTGCACTGTGAAATAAAAAGTTGTTCCCCTGCCTTTTCCTGACTTCACCCAGATCCTCCCGTGGTGTCTGAGGATGATCCTCTTTACCAGTGCGAGGCCGACACCGGTCCCTTCAGCATCCGGAGATGGGGCAAGTCTTGAAAATACTTCAAAGACTTTGTCAGCGTACTGCATATCAAACCCAATGCCATGGTCTTCGATATAATAGATTATTTCATCCTCTTTCTCATATGAACCAATCGTTATGTCAGGGACGGTATCTGGAGGAGTGAATTTAATACTATTGGAGATCAGGTTATACCATACCTGTCTGATAAGGCCGGGATCACCTTTTGGCGAGTGTAGATCTTTTATATGAACTGATATATTCCTGCTTTCAGGCTGACTGGTCAGTTCCGTGATTACTCCACGCACAAGTCCGCCCATGTCTATGTCTATTACCTGTAATGGCTGGCGTGCTGTCCTCGAAAACCTGAGCAGATCCTGGATAAGTTTATCCATGGTTGTGGCACTCTCGCGGATCCTGGAGATAAGGTGCTTGTTCTCTTCATCAAGGTTCCCTCCTGCTTTCAGAAGCAGGAGGTGGGAAAACCCGTCAATAGCACGAACCGGTGCCCGCAGGTCATGAGATACGCTGTAGGCAAATGCGTCCAGTTCATCGAGCGACGCCTGCAGATCCCCGGTTCGTTTCCTGATTATCTCCTCAAGGTCCAGGTTCAGTTTTTGAAGTGCCCTTTCGGCTTCTTTCCGAAGGGTGACATCACGAATAAGGGTAACTACCGTTGTGATCTGGTTATCGGTAATAATAGGAATTATCTTCGTTTCAAGGTAAATCGGTTTTTCTTTCTCAATGATCGTCTCATAGACTGCCACCTTACCTGAAGAAAAGACCTCATCATATACATAATAGTCTTTTTCTGTCAGATAGGTGAGAACAGAAAAGAGATTTTTTCCATCCAGATGCGTATGATCCCCGAGTAAGCCCGCCATCACTCCCAGCTTCCATCCATTCCAGATAAGGATGGTGTGCGTACTGTCGGTTACAAATACCCCATCATCCATGGCATTGACTGTCTCTCGGTACAGTGAATCTGATGCATGGAGGTTTCTTTCCAGTTCTTTCACTTCGGTCAGATCACGACCGACAGACTGGAATTCGGTGATTTTTCCGGTTTCTGAAAATATTGCCTGGTCTATCCATTGAATAAACCTTCTCTCACCATTTGGGAGGATGATGTGATGCTCATTCAGATCTGTCGGATGCTCGGGAGTCAGCCCTGAGAGGTGTGTCTTCACCAGCAATCTCTCATCATCAGGGATAACAGGAGAGAATCTGGTTCCAAGGATCTCATCGCACCTTTTTCCAAAGAATCTGCAGTATGCTTCATTCACGAAAATATGTGTACCTTCCGGAGTAAACCTGCATATAAACTCGTTTTGTGTCTCAACAACACTCCGGTACCGCCTTTCACTCTCCTGGATCTGGTACTCCTTCTCCTGAACCTCCTGAAGCAGGTGCCTGATATTTTCTTCGGCCCTGATCCTGCTCGAGAGTTCATTTTTCACCTGCTCCTCCTGGGTTTGTATCGTCTGGATCATCTTTTTCAGGTTTGATACCAGCCGGTTGATGGCTCCTTCAATCTGTTCCAGTTCAAGGATGCCGGTCTCTCTGATCTGATGGTTCAGGTCTCCGTCTGCAATCCGGTTTAAATCCCCGATAAGACCTTTCACCGGGTTTGAAAAGAATCTGGATGTCTTCCAGACGGTCAGGCCTGCAATAAGCAGGGTAAAAAGAAGTGTAGAAATGTAAATGATTGAAACTTCCAGAATCTTTCCCTCAATGTCTTGTGTTGAATAGACTATCCGCCCGACAAGATTCATCATCGGTGATGAGGGATATCTGGAATCATGAATAAAGAGATACACGATTGAACTCATCTGATGGAGCACAGGATCATGATAATGCAGGCTCTTTTTTTCCGATATTACCTTGATGACTTTTTCCAGGGATTGCGGTGATATATTCCCATGGCTCGAATCAACACTCCATCGGGTAACAATCTCTCCCTGTGTGTTATAGATCTCAATGGAAACAATATCCGGATTCAGTCTGGGAAGATTTTTTACTAATTCGGCATAGGAGGTCTCTGTCTCTTCAGGAATAAATTTTAAAAAATTTCTGCTTATTTCAAGCACATATTTTTTGTCAGGAGTGCCCTGGTACGCAAATTTCCGGTTCGGGGACCCTTTTACAAATCCCTTCACCGTTCTGTCGATTACATACGTTCCTTCTTCCCTGATTCGGGTAAGTGTTTTAAAAAAAGAACCATAATCCTGAAAATTTAAAAAGAGGTCCGGGGCATAGGTTGTATGAGCGACTGTCCCCTCTGCATCGATGATATAGAGATCCCATGTTCCGCCTATCGTTTCATTCAGGCGGGTTTTCAAAGAAGGGAGATCGATTTTTGTGATATCACCACCTGACGAATTATAGGCTGCCAGGTACATGTTCATCGCCTCCTTCATTCCTGGCTCAAATGAGTATTCATACAGGCGGATGCCTCCGTCAATCCATATGACCGACTGCCTGAGAATCTGTTCAGAATGGTTCTGCTGGAGAGCGAAACGTGACTCAATCTGGTTCCTGGTATCAATATACCAGAGTGTTGTTATCGAGAGAATGGACAGGATTAAAATAACCAATAGGATTACAGTAAACCGACTGATGAGGGAACCACCGCTCATCGTACGCACCTGACGCATGGACATCTGTCTTCTCTTTTATTATCCGGGTGAGTGATCCAGGAACCGAATAACCAATATGTTAGAATTCATCGAATAGCTGATACATCTTACGGTTTGATCATTTCATTTATCTGATGATATAATTGGTCTAATCTTGTTGGATTCTCAAAAGATAGGATCAATGCCCGCTGAATTGAAAAAAAATGCTGGTTGGGATGCATGGCATATGTTTATCAGGGAGAAATAGAGGAAATGGATCTATGGTTGAGGATGGGGAATTTCTGAACCGTATCCGCGGATTGCTCAAGATTTACCCCAGAGGGCTTACAATTTCGGAAATTTCCCAGCGTCTGAAATGTAACCGGAATTCTGTTGCGAAATATCTGGAGATTCTTCAGATTTCCGGAACGGTTGAGATGCAGCAGATGGGGGCTGCCAAGGTATATTATCTCTCACAGCGGGTTCCAATCTCCAGTCTTCTGGGTTTCACCAAGGAAGGAATTCTCGTCATTTCAAGTGATGGCAGGATAATCCAGGTTAATGAGCGGTTTTGCAGAATGTTTGACCAGGATGCCATCTCAATAACCGGCATGTCATATCTGATGCTTCCGCAGGAAATTTTAAAAGCATTTCATTTTGACACATACTTTGATTCTGATTCAGAAACAGAACATACCGCTGTTGTCACCTTCAACAAGTATGACTGGCGCCGGTTCTTCAAAGTAAAATATATCAAAACCGTGTTTGATGATGGTCGCTCTGGTCTGACAATTATCGTGGAAGATGTCACTCTTGAGACAGAAATGGAGGAGCGGCTTCGTATCAGTGAAGCCAGGTACCGCGGTATTGTCGAAGACCAGACCGAACTCATCTGCCGGTATAGTCGTGATGGTGCCATCTCGTTTGCAAACGGAGCATTTTGCAGACTCTTTCAGATGAACCTGACAGAGGCCCTGCATCACTCCTTATTCGAATTCATATATCCGGAAGCAGCCCGGCAGATAAAAAACGGGATGCAGGGCTGTTCTCCCTTGTCCCCAGTTTTTGAATCAGAATTTGAATTTAAACTTCCTTCCGGACGGTCCAGGTGGTATCACTGGGTTTCACGGATGCTGCCCGATGATACCGGTGGAATTCTTGAGTA
The DNA here is from genome assembly GCA_964515765.1 of uncultured Methanospirillum sp. GTDB lineage: Archaea > Halobacteriota > Methanomicrobia > Methanomicrobiales > Methanospirillaceae > Methanospirillum. Next base: position 5,309 of record CAZEWE010000003.1, read on the forward strand.
CCAGGGTGTTGGCAGGGATATCACTGAACGGAAGAATGCCGAACGTGAGTTATTAATTAAAAGTCATGCCATGGACTCTTCCATCGTCCCCATTGCACTCCTCTCCATGGAAGGGGCGATCACATACGTAAACCGGGCATTTTTGGATCTCTGGGGGTACCATTCTCCTGATGAGGTTGCTGGTCTGCCTTTTGATCATTTTGCCAAAGGGATTGAGATCTCAATTGCCTCCGTTCTTTCCCAGGACCAGCTGTCAGAGGACCGGTCCGGTTATGCATTTGAAGTTGACGGGGTTCGCCGGGATGGTTCGCAGATAAATCTCTCTGTCACCATATCAGGTGTCAATGATCCTGACTCAAATCCCATCTGTCTGATTGCATACCTGTATGATGTCACACATTGGGTCAGGATGGTCCGGGAACTTGAGATTAAGGATACTGCAATTGCCCATTCCTATGAGGGTATGGCGATCATCACACCCGATGATGTGGTGATGTATGCAAATCCCTCATTCAAACGAATTTTCTCCCGTGTTCCTGATGGAACTCTAGTTGGCAGATCCATTGAGTGGAGTTTGAGTTTTTATCCCCAGATTATTGGCTCCATTCCGGATATCAGGGCTGCTCTGAATGAAAAAGGGAACTTCACCCGGGTTTTTTCTGATACGGATGAACAAGAATCCTCGCTGGTGATTCAGGTCCACCTTTCACGGGTATTTGATCGGACCGGAGTCCACTTGTGCACCCTTATATCGGCTCTTGATATTACCAGTCAGCGGACCATGGAAGAGTCCCTGGCTCTCATGGTTGAGCAGCTGGAAGGAACGGTGGACCAGATGGGTGATCCCACCTTTATCATCTCTCGTGACCGTATGGTTGTTGCCTGGAATGAAGCGATGGAGATCCTAACCGGTCTGAACAAACATGAGATGATCGGATCAATCAAGTACCAGGACGTAATCAAAAATACAACCCCGTCTCTCCCCATTCTGGTCGATCTCTTTGACTTGTCACCAAAAGAGTTAATCCAGGTTTTCCCACAGGTCTCACGGGTTGGGAACAGTTTTTACACCGAAGCGTTTGTTCCGGCATTTCATGATGGAAAAGGGACATATGTCTGGGCAAAAGCCTCTCCTATTGTTGATACATCTGGAAAAGTAATCGGGTATATTCAGACTATCAAAGATATGACAAACTGGAAACGTGCGGTTGAATCAGTTGTCGGAAAAACCGTCACCTGATTTCAGAGCCCCAGGATCGGAAGAATATCTGAAAAAGAACTGATTGAAAAATCAGCGACAATTCCTTCTGAATACTCTGGTGGCAGCCGGTTTCCATATTCTGCATGAATCGTGCACATACCCGCTTCTTTTGCCGGTCTGATATCATTGACCAGGTTGTCACCGACTGCACATATCTGGTGGGGTTGTATCCTGAGAAGGGATGCAGCATGGAGGAACATCGCCGGATCAGGCTTTTTTATCCCTGCATTATCGGGAGTTACCAGACAGTCAAAAAAGTCAGCGGTCTGGATATGAATGAGCCGCTCGGTTGCATGTTCATGGCTTGCATTGGTGACTGCTCCGATCTTCAGTCCTGCCGTATGTATCCTCAGTAATGTTTCATATACGCCGGGATATGCCTCAATAGCCTCGATTTTCGCTTCTGTGTATATCTGCACCGCACGCATGAACACATCGGGATCGGTGATCCCCTGCTCTGACAGAAATGACTGGATTGCTTTCGGGCTCTCAACTCCATAGGGAGAGAACAGAAATGCCCGTACTAAGTCATCTGCCGTTCCTACTCCGATATCCTGAACAACTTTTCTGCATGCCTCTTCCTTTGCATACCCAAAGTCATACAGGGTGTTATCAAGGTCCACCAGAATCCCGAGAAACCGGTTCCCACATCCCTGGTGAATATCTGTTCCTGCCATACTGCTTTTTCTATCAGGATATCAGTGCCCGGAGATAATAAGCGATCTCATCGTCATGAATCAGTTAGAAAGGGGTTCTCTTATGGAATCAGGTGCAATAATACGGTATGCCTGCGAGCGATCCTGTTCTCATCACCGATAAGGATCACCGGTTACTGTTCATCTCCCTCTATGTGGCGGTTTTTTCTACCAGCCTCGGGATCGGCATTGTGATACCGCTTCTTCCACGTTTTGCCGAGACCCTTGGTGCTTCAGGGTTTGGAATCGGAATGATATTCTCCTCATTTGCATTATCGCGGGCATTAGCCATGCCTTTCTTTGGGAGATACTCTGATGCCTGCGGAAGACGGCAGTTCATCATCACCGGGCTGCTTCTCTTTACAGTCTTCTCCCTCTTTTACGTCCCGGCCGGTTCAGTACTTGAGCTCTCCGGTATCCGGTTTCTGCAGGGTATCGCATCAGCCATGGTATTTCCAATTGCTATGGCATACATCGGTGATATCGCCCCACCCGGAATGGAAGGAAGGTATCTTGGGACCTTCACCAGCTCAATCTTTCTGGGAATGGGGCTGGGTCCGTTCCTTGGGGGAATTGTCACCGATATCGCCGGTATGGATATGGCATTTATCAGCATGGCAGCATTGACGGTGGTTGCACTGTTTACCTGTATTGTCTTCCTTCCCGGATACCAGGGAAATCGAAAAAAACAGACCTCAATACTTCACCTGCTCATCCATCCGGGTCTTCGGATTCCATTGTTATACCAGCTCATGAATGCATTTGCGAATGGAACATTCATGGTCTTCCTCCCTGTCATTGCTGCCCATGTCGGAAACCTCTCTGCAGGGGAGACCGGCCTTGTCATATCGGTATCAGTCCTGTCAACAGCCTTTTTGCAAAGAGTATGCGGAAGTCTTGCAGACCGGTTTGACAAATACATTCTCATTGCAACAGGGTGTATCACAGTCGCTATTGCACTGGCCCTGGTACCGGGCTTTGAAGGTCTCTGGTCATATCTCTTCTTTGCCCTGCTCATGGGAATCGGAGGAGGCATATCAGTACCGGCTATGTATGCCCTGGTCACCATAACCGGCAGGGATGTCGGACAGGGTGCAGCAATGGGAACGATAAACATGGTCATGAGTATGGGGATGATAATAGCTCCTGTTGTCTGTGGATTATTTATGGACCAGACCAGTATCAGCTCCGTGTTTTACCTCTCTGCGGTAATTGTTCTTGTCGTCACCCCGGTATTTCTCTCAAAGGCTTCCTTTTTCTCATCACCGAACCAGTAATGCCGGAGGCGGGATACTATTTCTTATGGACAAACAGACATTCATGTGATATATCTATGATACGAAAACAGTGGAAAATTGCACTTCTGCTTCTTGCAGTCATTGCATCATGCGGGTTTTGTTATGCAGCTACGGAACCGACACCCATGACAATGCTGCCAAAGGTGAATGATTCAGAGCCATATGATGATGAAAAATTCCTGACCCTGGTCACCCCGGTAATCAATGGCATGAATGACAGAACCCTCAACAGCTCTGAGCGGATTGATGTTCAGTCAGCCTATTATACGGTTACCGCGATGAAAGTGAGCCCGGAATTTTACCCGGTCGCATTCAATGTTACCAAACTGCTCTTCTATCTGGTATCCAGCAGCGAGGCAAATGAGGAGCTCAATAAAGAAAGCGGACTTGGAACACACAATAAAGATATGCGTGACTCTCTGAAAGCCCAGGCTGATGCTGATGAAGATGCAGCTGAAGAAGCATTGCTTGGCCTCTCCATGGTGTATCCGAACAGCACTCTCTTTTAAAGTATAATACGAATATTTCTGAAATAATTCAGAAATATTCGCTTAAACTATGAAGTGCATTAAGAGTGCACGTCTTGGAATAATCAAAATACAGAAAATTATTCCAAGACGTCTAACAAGGCACTATAGATAAAACCAATATCTATTTTTCCCCGTCAGGCGTTATTCCTGAGTATGGACGCAGCTGATACGGTTGAACTCTCGGACAGCGCATATGCCATTTTTGAGTTCTTTTTCAGAAGCCAGCTGCATATGCGTAAAAAATCTCTTTCCCTCATTGTCGAGAGCGGTGAACCTTTTGAGGATCTTTTTCATGAAATATTCACTGACTTTTCTAAGGTTTATCCGGAAGTGTACGATCTGCTCATCAGCCAGTTTCAAACTCCTGAAGAGATTTACCGGATGATCCGTGATGGAGAAGGTGTCATTCCGAGTAAGACATTTCAGGCCAGGTGGATAGAACAGGACTCACCTCATGTCGATGGACGGGCTGCGGACATTGAAAAAGCCGGAAAATGGCTGGTATTCCTCCCGCCAGACCTGGTGGATGATATCTGGCGTCAGATTCGTGACCAGACCTGGGAAGGGGCCTTGGGCATTTCAGCAAAAGTATCAACGGCAAAACCAGACCCTGATGCACGAGATGAACGGAAAGTCATCTATGTCTATACTGCAGACTGGGAAGATGAGGCGGATGTGATGCGTGTCAGGGAAGAACTTCGGCGTATCGGCATTACAGACCGGATCGGGTACAAGCGTAATATCGAGACCTTCAGAGGAGAATATAGCGCGAAAGGGAAAAAAGTAACGTTTTATTCAGCCTGAATGATCAGGCTTTCCGATCCTTGTTCTTTGGACGCAGGTGTACATACCCGCACTTTCTACAGCTGACTGCCCTGACCGGGTTACGGGCATTGCAGTGCATACAAATCTTAACATTAAGAAGCCGTGCTTCTGCCTCAGGAAAACGTGCCATATGATATCTCCGTAAATATCTGTCTTATATAGAGGGTTGTATCCTCACATAAGGGTTATGTCTTACTGCTTCTCTTCAGCAAGCCATCTCCGCAATGCATGCAGTCCGATGGCCCGGTGAGAGATTCTATTCTTTTCTTCCCCGGTCATCTCTGCCAGGGTTTTTCCGTCCACTTCAAAGACGGGGTCGTACCCAAATCCGCTGCATCCACGGGGTAGCACGATAGTACCTTTGATAGCCCCGGTGAATGATTTCTGGCAATTCCCGTCATGGTATGCAATTCCAGTCTCAAATGTGGCGGAACGGTTTGCATACCCTGCCATAAGGGTCAGGATACCGTTATTACCGATGGTCTTCTGGACATATGCAGCACATGTCCCGGGAAATCCGTTGAGTGCATGGACAAAGAGTCCGGTATCGTCGGTGATGACCGGCCGCTGCAGGACCGAGTAGGCATACGCTGCTTTTCCTGCTGCAATCTCTGCCACCGATTCATACCTGAGCTCTGGTATCTCCAGGGGAATATGTTCTATTTCGGCAAGTCCTGCAAGGATACCTGCAGCTTCCCGTGCCTTGTGCTCATTGCTGGTAACAAACGTAATTCTCACAGGTATCTTCCCCGCAGTTCAATCTCATGTTCCCGGTTCAGTATCTCATCCGCAAGAGGCATCTTTTCACGATATCCCCGGATGAACGCCTCTTTCAGAAGATCTGATTCTCTGGACGTGCTCTCCAGGACCTGGAAGAGGACATGAATATCCACACCCCGGTGCTCAAGCTCTGCAGAGGTTCCGGCAAGACCAAAATCAATAAGCCAGGTTTTGCCATCCTGTACCAGGAAATTGCAGGTTGTCAGGTCTCCATGCACTATCTGTGCTTCATGAAGTTTCCCGACCATCCGTCCGGTCTCTTCAAGAAGAACTGGGGAGAGACTCTCTTTGAGTTTCACCCCGTCGATATGCTCCATGACAATCGTGTCAGGTGTTACCTCACTGATGATCGGAGTCCTCACCCCGGCTTTTCGCGCCTCGGCAATGAGTCGTGCCTCAGCCCTGGTTCGTTCAGCAATCAGCCGCTTATCAAGTTCCGGGTGGCGGTAACGCTTTGATACCCGGATCTTCGATGCTGCTCCTTCACAGAACCGTACGATGGCCTCGGCACCCCGCGCACTGTATGCATCCGGATGCCGGTCAGAAACAACAGGTTCCTCCCTCCAGGTGACCTCGACCTGGTCTGCACGGTACGAGGGATTGACCCGTGACTGCTCAACTGGCAGAACCGATCCTGACTCAAGCATGATCCGCCCCGTGTATGCAATCATGGCACCATTATCGCCAAGGTACTGAGGAATCGGGACTGAGAACGCCGCATCACGGTCTTCGCACATACAGGAGAGCATCTCCTGCAGACGCTTATTCATCCCGACACCACCGACCAGGATCAGTTCGTCTTTTCCGGTCTGTGATAGTGCGCGCTCTGTGACCTCGGTACACATCGCAAAGGCAGTCTCCTGGAAACTGTAGCAGACGTCCTCAAGCGGTGCTGAAGCATCTTTTGCAGCACTCACAAGGCCGGAGAAGGCAAGGTCCATGCCCTTGACGGTATATGGCAGAGAGAAGTATGAACCGTTCTTTGCAATCCGTTCCACTTCCGGACCGCCAGGATGGGGAAGACCCTGACTTCGTGCAAACTTGTCAATGGCATTCCCAATCCCGATATCAAGGGTTTCTCCAAAAATACGGTATCTGCCCTGCAGGTATCCCAGTACCTGGGTATTGGCACCACTTGCATACAGCACGACCGGATCCTCAAAACCTGATGCAAACCGGCCAATCTCAACATGGGCCACACAATGATTGACCCCGATGAGCGGAACACCAAACGATAATGCAAGTGCCCGTGCCGCGGTTCCGACAATCCGAAGACATGGACCAAGGCCTGGGCCCTGTGAAAATGCCACTGCTACCGGTGTCGGATTTCCTTTCAGTACATCTTCAATGACACTCGTAATGACGGAAGCATGATGCTGGGCTGCCTCACGCGGATGAATACCGCCCTGTACAGGTTTATAGGGATGTGAGACCAGTTTAATCAGGTCATCATCAAAAAGAGCAGCACTGAGGTTCCAGGCAGTTCCCTCGATCCCCAGTACCGGTCCTGTCTTCATCAGGGTTACTTCTTGAACTCAGTGTATCCACACTTTCCACAGGTAACACGATCCTTGTGTTCACCCATGAAAACGCCTGGACCACACCGGGGACAGTACCTGCGCTGAGGAACTGCATTCTTTCCTTCAACCTTGAAATAGGCTGACCGCTTGACTGCGGCCTTCTCAGATTTTTTCGCTTTTGCTGCCATATTTCATCGTCCCCCTTAAGATGCCTCCGCAGCGTCACCGGACGGTGCATCCTGAGCATCTGCGTTGTCTTCTTCTTCCCCAGCCATTCCACGCTTTCGGATATACTCCGGTTCGATCTTTTTCAGGTATTCAGCAGAGGTATACACCCGTGCATCGCCTGATATCTCTGTTAATCCAAACCGGTTCTGGAGTGACCCGATCACCAGCTGATCCTTTGATGCGTTGAGCATTGCTGCAAGTTTCGCATGGACCATCTTGCGTGACGGAGTTGCTCCGGTATATGTGATGTTAAACCCGACTTCTTTCCGGTTTAACAGAACATTTTCTGTTTGTGAAGTAATAGTAATCTCCATAGAGATCCGTATTAGGTTGCCTTTCAGATGTTAAATACCTCGCGCGCAACCGGGGTGCTGACCTCTTCAAAACAGGTGAACAGTTCTTCTGCCCGTTTCTTCATAGCCGGAGTAATTGAAAGCATAACAACTCCTTCTCCAGGCTGGCCATAGAGAATGATTGTTCCAAGTGGCGCGTGCATTGCCAGCGGAACAACAGCCAGGTCCTCTTCCCCTTCAACCTGTATGATGGTTCCCGGATGGGAAGCTGCAACCTCTGTTGCATCTATCAGGTCTTCGGTAAGCCCGCCTGCCGGATTTTTGACCAGCAGCTGATGATACTCCGGAATGGTCACTCCCGGATATGGCTGGCGCATGGTATGCCCGTCCACAATCGCAACCTCCGGTGGTCTGCCAGCGCTGAGAAGGTTAGCCGTGACGACATCTCCAACACTAAACACAGGTTTTCCTGGTAAAAGTTTGAGAACTTCCTCAAAAGAGTGAAAAAGGGTGCCAAATGGTTCTTTAAACAACTGGCGGTGCCGGGCAGGAAGAATTCGCATCAACGGACCTTAAGGGCATATCTTCCAGGGAGGGTGATATTCATCCGGCGGGCCACTTCGCTATGTTCCGGATCGATGATGACCAGGTATCCGGTCCAGTCTGCGGTAAGATTGGAGGTTCCACAGATGGAACAGGACGTCCCTTCAACAACCCGGTGACAGTCACGACAGACCATATGTTGTTTCTTCTTTCCGCCAGCCATGCTTAAATCGCACTCTTCTCTTTCTGCTCGTTCTTCATATCCTCTTCAAGCCAGACCAGGTTTCCAAGACCAGCCTGTCGCATGGTAAGACCAATCTTGCTTTCACGTGGTTCACGTTCATTCAGGCTCAGAGTGACGACACGTGCCCGGACCGGAGAGCCGACACCAAGATGACGACCCGAATCCTGACAGATCAGTTGTGAGTTCTTCTCATCATAACTGATGTACTCATCAGATATCTGACTCACATGAAGCATCGCGTCAATCGGCCCAAGGCTGATGAACGCACCAAAACTGGTCGTTTCCACAACAATACCTTCAATAATCTCCTGAAGTGAGAGACGAAGAGCCAGACCTTCAAAGTCAACATCATAGTAGACCGCACCGTCCCCGGGGACCATCTCCCCTTCTCCAATCCGGAGAACCTTGGTAACGGCGATGAAAATCCCGATCTCCTTGTCGATACTTCCTTCCAGCTGCTCCTGCAGCACATCCAGAATGACTGTTGTGAGATCCTCCCCAAGCCGGTGAGGAGGAACACGCACCTTGTCAATCAGTTCCAACCGGTAATACATTCTCTTATCTCCGAATCAACTCTAATTTCTGTTTTCCTGCAAGGCTGACAACAGGGAGGCCGACATCCAGAACCTGATCACGAAGTCTCCGGTCATTGGTAACCACACCACAGTGGAGATCCTTCGCACTCATCAGAATCTGTTCATCAGGAGTCCCTTCCCCTGATGATGCAATGATCTCACACTTCTGTGCGAACATGAGCCCGAGACGTGCAGATGCTGCATGTTTCCCTTTTCCCCTTGCCAGTCCTTCAAGTTCCCTGATAACAATCTCCGGCACAACCATCCTGACAGAGCCGAGCATCCATTTCAGTTCATCCAGGAGGTCAATTTTAAATTGCGATGCCATGAGAAAGGCATTGGTGTCGATAAGGATGGTCACTCGATCAGTGTTCCCATCCCGATCAGTCGCCACCGTCCACCAACCTGCCTGCTGATAGCGATAGGTGACCCGATACTGGCACAGACCGGTCGTTTGAGGACGACTTCAGCGGCATCTTTCCGGGTATTGCTCACCAGACCAACTGTCACGGCAGTTCCAACGGAGAGCATCAGAGGCTCGCGCTGTTTGAGTGGTTCGATCGAAACCTCGCTATTTGAGCCGACAACCCGCTCCATGAGTTTTACTGAGAACCACATCTTCTCCCAGACCGGCGGAAGTTTTCCGACATGACCAAGAACCTGTCCGGCAAGCATATCGCTTTTGGTAATTGCCGGGTCAAGTTTTGTACCGATGGCAAGAAGACCTCCGGGAGTTGCAATATGGACTTTCTTTTGTCCTTTATGAATCTCTGTCACCTTGGTGATGATAGGCTCCCACTTGGTCTTGTTCTCCACCTGGTTCTGGATACCCGGCCGGATCTCAATCTCAGCACCGTCCTCAATAAGACCCCTGATCAGGGATCCTCCAACAACGCCGCCTTTTACATCCTTCCAGCTGCATCCTGGCCGGTTCACATCAAATGAACGAGCGATGAGCATGACCGGATCTGCTTCCGGATGGCGTGATGGTTCTGGAATGACTTCGTCAAGAGCCTGAATAAGTGCCCAGATATTGATATTTTTTTGTGCTGATACCGGTATGATTGGTGCATTCTCTGCAATTGTTCCCTTGACAAAAGCCTTGATCTCCTCATAATTCCTGATTGCTTCCTTATGGGAGACCACGTCAATCTTGTTCTGGACGATGACAATTTTCTTAATCCCGACCAGTTCAAGAGCCATGAGGTGCTCTTTTGTCTGGGGCTGCGGGCACCGGTCTGCCGCAGAAATCACCAGCATGGCACCGTCCATCAGAGCAGAGCCTGAGAGCATGGTTGCCATCAATGTCTCGTGTCCGGGTGCATCCACAAAAGAAACAGCACGAACAGGCTCGGTCTCACTGTCACACCTTGTACAGACCGGGGTTGTGGTCAGCCCCTCAGGTCCCCGGCATTTTCTGCACCGGTAAAAGACAGCATCTGCATATCCAAGTCTGATAGATATGCCCCGTTTCATCTCCTCACTATGTCTGTCAGTCCAGACGCCGGTGAGGGTATTTACCAGTGTGGTCTTACCATGGTCAACATGACCGACCACACCAATATTGGTATTAGGAATCAGTTCTTCTGGCACCAGCTATTCAACCTCCTTACGTATTTCCATCGGATCATACTTATAGACATAACCGCAGGGACCAGGAACAGATACAGTACTACTGGAGTCTGCATCTTCCTGAAACCTGCCATCACGTATCCTGGTTATCCTGCACCTGCACAGGCACCATCCAGGGATGGCGGCTCTTCCATTGCTTCTTTTTCAACCTGACTTCTTTCATGTTCCAACCGTGCAAGCTGCTCACCCCGGTCAATCTCACGCTCATTCTTCTGAACAGATTCAGCCGGAATTAACTGGTCAAGCCGGTATAACAGGCCGGTTGAATCAAGTTCAGCAAACCGCCTCCCGCTTTTATCTACCAGCCGTGTGATAGTTCCGGAGGTTCCGGTGCGTGGATATCGTACAGCCGCCCCGGCCTCCAGTATCTCCTGACTCATACTCTCCCCTATTCTCCTGCTCAAAATTAAATCCTCTGTCCACCTGATACCTGCTCCTCAGTGACCTGGTATTCAGTCCCGGTTTTTGTGCTGCGGTATTTGCCCGGGATGGTGACTGCACCGATGGTTGTCTCTGTCGGATACGGCACTGTAAAGGTACCATTGACACTCTGTGTCCGGTAGATAAATTCACGTCCGGTGTTGGTCTTTACTGGTAACTCCAGCATACCCTCACCAGGTATCTGTGCCCCTTTCACATGCTCGAAGATCTTCACATACCGAAGGTCATGCATGTCAGCAGGAGTGGTCCTGGTACTTGACTCATAGATGAGCCGGTAATGACTGAGTGCCGGGACCGGCTCGACCGGATCAGTATATCCGAAGTTCGCCAGTATGACATCGTACTGTGGGTTTTCCTGAGCATTGAATGAGTTCGCGAGGGCTTTACCTGCAGAATAATTTGTCTGTGCCCCGTCAACGACAACCGGTGCATTCAGTCCTGATGCTGATGGTTTCATGTATCGCAGGAAGTAGACATTACCTGGTTCGGTATATGTCCCGTCAAAGTTATGGAGACGGGAGATCATCGTCTGGTAGTACTCATTGGTGAGCAGCGGGTAGTTCATTCCTGACTTTGGATCATCCGGGCTTGGGAAGATAAATGTCCGCTGATATGGATAGACACCGACCTCCGGGTCATCCCAGGTAGACATGGCCCAGAATTTTCCGGTATCCATCTCATAGTCGGTGATTACATATTTTGTATTCAGATTGGCAAGAATCTGGTCTGCCTCACTCTCATTCTTTGTCATGAAGAACCTGGCAGACCCGTTCGGTCCGTTCACCCCATACTGGAAGGGATTTGCATTGGGCATACGTTTTCCAAGGTAGGTAATGATGTGCCCGTAATCCCACCATGACATGACACCATAGGCATTATCAGGATAGGTAAAATTATTCTCATCATATATGGCGTAATAGTCAACCCCTGGATCAGGTGTGTTCTGATTCATCCATTCCGTTGCTTCTCTCCAGTCCGGGTTCAGGTTATATGCCCCCATCATGAGATCTCGTCCCAGTGCCTGATATGAGAAGAGGAGGGCAAGAATCAGAATTATTGCCAGGAATACATATGATCCGACTTTCACCGATCCTGATGAGTGGCCGGATTTTCCTCGTGCAATGTCATGGCTTTTCCCTGCTTTTTTCTTTCCTGACTGATGTTCGTCATCCTCAGGTGAGGTTTCCGGTTTTGGTCCGAAGGGAAGCCGTATGATATCAAGAGCAAATCCGACAGCAATTCCTGCCAGTATGGCAACCGGTACTGCCAGGTAGTATTCATATCTGATATGCTGGCAGGTTGCGTAAAAGATCACGACTGCCCAGATGAGGGTAAACGCATGGGACGGGCAGAGTTCTTTTCTGATCCGGTACAGGAGAACGGCTGCTCCGGCACCGAAGAGGAGAAGGCTGTACTGGAATGTCCTCCATGCATCGTCCATGCTCCAGGGTCTCGCCTCCTGAATTGTCTTCCAGTGAATATCATTTGAACCAAAGAATGCATTGGCATTTGCCATCATGTATGCAAACAGGTCAGGAAGGATGAGTGCAAGAGCAATAATTCCAAGAGCACTTACTCCGATAATGGCGCCCACATAATACCAGTATGGCTTCTCTCTGAGCTGGTATGAAAATCCGAACAGGAGAATATTTGCTAAAATCAGGAGAGCATAGGCGATCGGATGTCCGATGGTATAATAATTAAGTCCTCCTTCTGAATGTACGCCGATGAAGAAGAACCCGATGATTGCGACGAGGAACGTTACCGAGTTAATAACCAGTGCCGAAGCTCCCAGATGCCCGATATACCGCTGGATGATAAACCAGACCGGAGTGAACATCCCAACGATAAGGGCAAATAATAGCATGGTTGGCATCAGGGCCAGTCCGAGGACATAGGTGATGCCACATAATATTCCAAGGAAAATAGGAATCTTCCAGGTCTCCTTGTCTTTCAGATCGACCGGATGTTTCCTGCTATACACCAGTGCAGTAAGATAACACAGACAAAAGAGCGTGCCGAAAAAGACTTCTCCTGCATGATGATCCAGGTACCCGTAAAATGACCTGAAGAAGAACTGCCCTGGCACAATGGCGATGAAGAACGCCGCTGCTATCCCCGCTTTCCAGTCTGCAACCCGGCTTACCAGGAGATAGATGACCGGGACCATGAGTGCTGCCAGCACACAGGGAAGGAAGAGTGAGACTGAAATGATCTCCGTTCTTGTGGCAGCTCCGGTGATCAGGCAGATGGTGGCTCCGAGGAAGGGGAAGAGCGGTCCCCAGTGCATGGGTTGCCCGTACGGGAAGTAGGTCATAGGATCAAACCAGGCAACATTCGGGTAATTTGCGATTATCTGTTCAATCCTGCGTAACTGATAGGTCGGATCATCCATCCCGACAAACATCAGCACATCGGTAGTTCCTGAATACGCGGGTAGAGTTCTGATAATAAACGAAAAAAAGGTAATAAGGAGAACTATTGCTCCTAATATGAGTGTAAAAGGTTTTAGATATCTTGAATATTCCATCTCATCACGCTCGTTCAATTGTATGAATACTACATCTGTTTTCCGGGTCCATATAGAAATTCATCTGGTCCTGTACGATTTCCCTGATCTGGTACCGGACTTCGTACCCTAATTGTTTGATCTTTGAGATATCAGCAAACAAAATCGGGACATCAGAAGGTCTGAATCGCTCCAAGTCAAATTCAATGGGAATGGTTTTTTCAGGCGTCCTGACGAGGATACCGCCATCCTGTGGTCCGAAATCCAGGGTGCCGTCTAGTATCATGCGGTCAACTTTTGATTTCTCAAAATGCGAACCAAACAGTGCCTCATTGTCTGGCTCCAGGGGATCTTTCAGGCACTTAACGGAATTGGTTGTGCAGATCTCCTGGACCGGCATACCACACGCCTCAATGCTGTGGAGTATATAACTGAGAACCGATGTGGTTCTGTTTGAGCCCTGATTATAGACGTCCCCTGGTTTCCCTTTCATGGCAAGGATCTCATATCCATGGACGATGTCATCAATATGTGACCAGTCACGGAATGCATTCACATTCCCGATGGTAATTTTATCCGTCTCATTGCACCTGAAATGACTGACCTGGCTGGTAATGACTGAGGTAACAAACTGAATCCCGCGTCCGGCCCCTTCATGATTAAATGCCCGTGATACGATCCCTTTCAGGCCATAGGTGTAAAAATAATTCCGGAAGAGATAGTCTCCATAAACCTTGGAGACGGCATACGGAGACATGGGCCTGAGCGGGTTATTTTCATGAATCGGAAGTTCAGGTATCTTCTCTGGTTCAGGGAAGACATTCCCGTATTTCTCTTTCAGTCTGGTATACTGCTCATCAGAGCTGATAACAAGCCCGTACTCCTCGCTGGTTCCTGCAAAGACCAGTACCGGGTCTGCTCCCTTCATCCTGACCGCTTCGAGCAGATTGTTAGTTCCAAGGCCGTTTATCTGGGCGGTTTCAAGGGGATGAGAAAAGGATCTCGGGACAAATGACTGAGCGGCAAGATGAAAGATGTAATCAGGTTCTGCAATGTCTATCGCATTCGCAATCCCGGTCAGATCTTCAAGACCCGCTTCCACATAGGTAATTGCCCGTTCGATCTTCTTTTGTGACACATTCTTTGGTATGGTACCGTCTGATCGCCTTCGCACCATTCCATAAACCCTGGCCCCTTTATCCAAGAGGTCACGGGCAAGATATGAACCGGCAAATCCACTGACGCCGGTGATCAGGACATTTTTATCATTCCAATTCATTCGATATTACTCCCCATGGATCCCCCGATATATTCTGATGTATATTCCTGAAAGCAAGTATGCACATACGTTTCGATTTGTTCCTTAAATATCTTGTAATCAAAAAGTTCTGCCCTCTTTCGTGCCTCATGCCCGAACCGGGCAGGATCATTATCAACATTCCTGATGGCATCAGCGAGTTCCACAGCTTCGGGCGCAACCAGAAAACCGGTATATCCATGAGCGACCGTCTCCTGGTACCCGCCTTCACACACGGCAACCACTGGTTTTTCAGAGGCCATGGCTTCAAGAGGTGTAAGCCCGTAATCCTCATCAATAGCGGTTGTGAGAAAGCCCCTGCATCTTCCATACAGATTCAGGAGTTCCTCATCCGGTACCGGGCCAAGGAAGGTGACATTTGATGGAGCCTTGTGAACAAGATATTCAAATTCGGGGTATATTCTCCCTGCAATTACGAGTTTTTGATCCGGGAGAAGACGGAATGTTTCAAGTTGCAGGTCAATTCTCTTCCATTTATCTACTCTGCTGACCGACAGCCAGAAATCACCATATCCCTGGTTCTGATATTTTTCCAGATGTATGGGTGGGTATATGACCGTTGCAGGCTTTTGATACGCCTTCCAAATCCTTGTTCTGACGGTATGGGAGATACCGGCAATTGACCTGACATGCTTTTTTACATATCGTCGGTCAAGGAACCGGAATATACCCAGGATTATCATGAATAGTTCTCGTTTTCCGACCGACATTGATGCCAGGGTAGGATAGTACATATCATAAAATGCACGCCGCGGCGTCAGCATCATGTACGAATGCGGGGTCTTCTTTGACAAAAACCGGAGAGACATGTCATCGGTGGCTATGTAGAAGTCATAATCGAGGTTGAGTTTTTTAAATAATCGCATTCCCGCAAGCTGACGAAGGGGCTCATCCGGAAGCGTCTTTTGAAGCGGAAAAAACCGGACCTGTGCAGCATCGGGATACATGGTGCAGAAATCTTCACCAACCGACAAGCAGACAATGGTTGCATCCAACGCCCGTGCCATGTCAATAAAAAAACGTTCAGCACCGCCCGGGATTTTAAAATCCATGCAGGAGAGGATGGCAATTCTCATACCTGCTCCTGAAGGGGACAACCAATCTCGTTCATAAACTTCTCCGCAATCCTGTCCCATCTCATCTCCTCAGGTGGGTCAAACCTCTCATGGTTGCCACTCGTGATCAGATCTTTTATTGCCTCAGTAAGCCCGTCATTATCACCCGGCGTGGTAAATCTGGTCCCTGCGTAGGATCCAAGGCTTTCCACAAGTCCCCCCACCCGTGTCGCCAGGATGGGAAGGCCGTATGCAATACCGATATGGGCTACCCCGCTCTGTGATGCACGGGTATAGGGAAGTACCAGGAGATCTGCGGCTGAAAAAAATACCGGGATATCTTCATCTGAAATATACCGGTTCTCAAGGATTATCCTGTCAGAGACCGGCGAGTTTTTTATGCGGCCAAGAGACTCCTGGTCTTCCCACGCCTCCCCGGCAATGATGAGGACGGTCTCCTCCAGCATAGCAGAAGGGAGTTTTTCAAACGCCTGGACCAGATCAGATACACCCTTGTACGGCCGAAGCAGACCAAAGAATAAAAGGACAAATTTTCCCCGGACTCCCAGTTTTGACTTACACTCTTCTTTAATCAGGACTGGATACTGGTCATACAGTCCGTGAGGGATTACCGCAATCCGTGAGGGATGAATTCGGTACTGGGATGCAATCAGCTCCCGGTCATGCTCTGAGTGAACAATAAACCGGGACGCGTTTCGCCGGATGATCCTCCCCATCGCCTTTGCGTACATCCGGAGCGGAAGGATGGCGTACTCCAGGGGGTCCACCACTTCATGAAACTCAATGATTATCCTGGCTTTCCCGCCGGAGAGCAGGAGCAGGGCAAGGAACATGTGCACGACACTGGAAGTCCACCATTCAAAGATGACGACATCTGATCTCCTGATTCTCTGAGCTCCTGTTGCCCATGAAAACGGATTATACCAGTCAAGAACTTCAGCGACATGAACTCCATCTGAAAATTGTACAGAGCTGGTGGAGATACCTACCCGCTTCCATCCCGGAAAAAGCCTTTTTGGGAGCATATTCCGAAATAGAATCGCATGGACGATACCTTTTTCAGACAAGGCATTGCAGAGCCTGATGGTATAATAACTGATACCTGATAGAAATCTGGTTGAGGGACCAACAACTGAAATTACAGGGGAAATAGTTTTTTTCATTCTACAGTGACACTCTTTGCAAGGTTTCTGGGCATATCAATTTCTCTTCCCAGCCGGTTTGCGGTATGATATGCAAGGAGTTGTAAGAGTACGGTAGATGTCAGAACCTGGGTCCACATATGTGCTTTTGGAAGTGGGATTACCACATCAGCTATCTCCCTGACATCTCCGTCGTCCTCATTCCCAATAGCAATAATGGGAGTTCCCCTGGCCTTCATCTCTTTCAGATTCCCAAGCATGACTTCGTATGCAGGCCCGGGTGTACATATGGCGATTACCGGAGTATCCGGGGATAAGAGAGCGAATGGTCCGTGCTTCAGTTCTCCGGCGGCATATGCTTCGGCATGGATATAGGAGATCTCCTTCATCTTCAGGGCTCCTTCCATCATAACCGGATAAAACACCCCCCGTCCGACATAAAAGACATGTTCGGCCTTACTGCAGAGATCCACCGCCTCTGTCAGATCGGTCAGGAGAACCTGCTCAATTGCATACCTCGCATGATCCAGGATGTCATGACATCGTCCTCCGGAGAGGATATTCACAACCTGCATGAGAACTCCGACCTGGGCGATGAATGATTTTGATGCAGCGACACTTATCTCCGGGCCGGCATGCATCAGGATGGTGTCATGGGCACTCCGGGTGATGGAGCTGCTCAAAACATTGGTTATCGCAACGGTTTTCACATTATTACATATCCCTTTCCTGATTGCTGCCAGCGTATCTGCTGTCTCACCACTCTGTGATATACCGATGATCACATCGCTGAAAGGCACCGGGGTATACTTGTATTCTGAACCCAGTTCCAGCCTGACCGGAATGCCGCACGCCGGTTCAATCAGGTACCGGAATATCATGCCTGCATGATACGAACTCCCGCAAGCCACCACGGTTACCGATGATGCCTGGCGCAGGGATAATGGTAATGTCTCTTCAGAAACAGCATGGACTGCCTGATGGATGGCATCCGGTTGTTCAAAGATCTCCTTCAGCATGAAGTGGGCAAACCCGCCTTTCTGCACCGTGTCTGGTGTCCAGCTGATCTCCTTGATCTCACGTTCTGCAGGACTGTCCCCAAAGTACACTGAATATGAATCTGGTTTGAGTTCTGCAATATCTCCATCATCAAGATAGATTACCCGGGAGGTATACTCAAGAAGTGGTGTGATATCCGATGCAGCGAAGACCTCACCGTCCCCTATCCCAAGGACCAGGGGGCTCTGGTTTCGTGCAGCAATGAGCCGGTCTTCACCAGCTGATATGATCAGCAGGGCATAGGATCCGGTCAGGAGTGGAAGGGTTTTTCTGACCGCTTCAAGCAGATCACCTGCATATGCCTCCTCAATCAGGTGTGCAATCACTTCAGTATCGGTCTCTGATCGGAAGGTATGTCCTCTTCCGATAAGGTCACGTTTCAGGGAGGCGTAATTCTCTATTATCCCGTTATGAACTAAGGCAATCTGTTCAGTGCAGTCCTGGTGCGGATGAGCGTTGATATCTGACGGAACGCCATGGGTTGCCCATCTTGTATGACCAATTCCGATGGTTCCCTGAAGCATGCCTTGGGAATCAGGGAGATCAGAGACCTTTCCTGCTTTTTTATGAACGCATACCTCTGATGCAAGAGTTGCTATCCCGTAGGAGTCATATCCCCGGTACTCAAGTCTTCGAAGGCCCTGGAGCAGGATTGGTGCCGCACTCCGATAGCCGGCATACCCGACAATGCCACACATCCTATATCACCCGGGTTTTATCAGGAATACGGGTGCAGGAGAACCTGAGATCTGTTCTTCCCTCAATCGTTACCTCATTACCGACAATGGTATTCTCAAACATGACTGAGGGTTTGCAGAAGACACCATTCCCCATGATGACTCCGCATCCTGCACGGATAGCGGCATCTCCTGATGGAATAAACCCACTGGCATACATTGCTGAAGTATACTCTCCAAGGGTACATCCTTCACCGATGACCGACCCTGAAATGCTTGAGTGGGATGCGATAACCACATCATCCATGAGGATGGATCTCCGGATGACGGTAAAGGGTTCAATCTTCACCCGGGATCCGATACTGGTTCCAGGTTCAATGACGACATGGGGCCCGATAGTGCAGTCATCTCCGATGATTACCGGTCCGGTTATCACGGTTCCAGGTCCAATCTTTGTTCCGGCTCCAATTGAGACCTTTCCCTGCATGATAACTGATGAACTGATGGTCCCGGATTTTTCCGGAGAAATAAAAGGCAGGAGACGATCATTCATGATCAGGAGATCCCAAGGGTAGATTGCATCCTGCCAGGAGTGGGCCTTTACTGCAGTAATCCGTGTTCCCTGCCTGATCTCATCATCAATTGCCTCACTCAGGCTGGGAAGGGTGATCCTGTTCAGGAGTTCTGCCCCCAGGTGATACACCCCACAACTTACGGTCATCCTGCTTGCAAGAACCGGTTTCTCTGTTATACTGGTAACCGTATCCTCTTCAATGGTCACGACCCCGAAGTTTGACGGCTGCCGGTGAGTAGTATAAAGAAGGGAGTTTTTTATTCTGGCGATATCCCTGATGGAGTCAGGATCGATGTAATTGTCTCCGGGAAGAACCAGGACATCACCTGCAATCCGGTCCCGTGCACTAAGGAGGGCATGGGCTGTACCGAGTTGCTCTGTTTGCCGAACGATCATAACCGGCACACTCAGATGAGAAAGGTGCCGCATTACCTGTTCCTTGCGGTACCCGACTACCACAATAATATCCCGTATCCCGGCTTCCAGAAGTGACAGGATGGTATGCTCAATGATCGGCTTATTGGCGACCGGGATGAGGGCTTTTGGTTTGTTCTGCGTAAGCGGACGAAGTCGGATTCCTTCTCCGGCTGCAAGAATGACTGCCTGCATACTCATCGTCGAATCACCGTATGATCATTCAGTCTCCCTTCGACCAGGGCATGCGGACCGATTCTGCAGTGGTTTCCGATGACCGATCCGACATTTATCGAGCAGTTAATACCAAAAAGAACATCATCACCGATAACTGCACCGAATTTACGTCTTCTGGTATCTGTTCCCCCGATGATGATGGTTCCTTTATCATGGCGGAGATTTGCAATTTTTGTTCCTGCTC
The DNA here is from genome assembly GCA_964515765.1 of uncultured Methanospirillum sp. Taxonomy (GTDB): domain Archaea; phylum Halobacteriota; class Methanomicrobia; order Methanomicrobiales; family Methanospirillaceae; genus Methanospirillum. The sequence goes on from CAZEWE010000003.1 coordinate 25,364, forward strand.
CAAGGTTACAGCCGCTTCCGATCACACTGTCTCCAACATAGGAGAAATGAGGGACATTTGTATTATCCATAATAATGGAGTTTTTAATCTCGGAGCTATGTCCTATATGGCAGGTATTCCCAATTGCTGTTCCCGGCCGGATGTACGCGTGCGGGCCGATTTTGCAGTCAGCACCGATGATACATGGTCCTTCCAGGTACGAACCTGACATGATCACGGTTCCGGGGCCTATCTGAACATCTCCTTTGATAACGACACCTTCTTCAATAATTCCCTGGTGTTCGGAGATGATCTGAGTCATCATCTCTTCATGAACTCCCAGGAGATCCCAGGGTGATCCCATGTCTGCCCAGAAACCAAGTCGAACTCCCCGGAGTGTTTTATTCTGAATATAAGCCATGAGAGCATCGGTCAGTTCCAGTTCTCCCCTGGGTGAAGGTTTGATGGTCGTGAGTTCTTCAAAAATCCCGGGCTCGAACAGATACATCCCTGCATTGATGAGGTCGCTCTTCGGATGCAGGGACTTCTCCTCAAGGCCGGAGATGATCTCCCCATCCATAGTGACCACTCCGTAGTCCTGCGGGTGGGATGAGGTGAACACACCCATGGCCGGGGCCGGAGTCTTCAGCATGGCCCCTATGTCATCAGTGTGCAGGACCATGTCTCCATTGAGCAGGAGAAACTGCGAATGGACATGGGGCCTGACGGTCATCAGGGCATCTCCGGTTCCCTGTTGCCGTTTCTGTGTCACGTACCTGATTGAGATTCCCCTGGATGTTCCGTCACCAAAAAAATTCCTGACCGATGCCTCACCATACCCGACGACAAAGATAAACTCGGTAACCCCGGCATCCATTACCGCATTGAGCAGGTGTTCAAGCATTGGTCTGCCGGCAAGCGGAAGCATTACCTTTGGCCTGGAACCAGTGAGCGGTCTCATCCGTTTGCCTTCACCGGCTGCCAAGATGACACAGACGGTCACTGTTTTACCTCTTTTCGTATGATCCTGACCATGTCCTCACCTTTCATGAGGAGTTCCTTCGCAATGTCCATACTCTTTCCTTCTGCAGTAAACCGGATCTTCGGCTCAGTCCCACTCGCCCTGATAAGGCACCATCCCTCCTCCTCCTCAATTCGGATGCCATCGGTTGGATTTACTGCACCAAGAGCATAGAGCAGATCATGAGCATTCTCCAGCTCAAGTGATCTCCGGAGTATCGGATAACTTGGTATTGATGCAATTTCAGAAGGCAGATCCCATTCTCCCGCCATCTCACAGAAGAGAGCTGCTGCATACGGGCCGTCGGGACATCGGGAGATCTGTGGGAATATCCATGCACCCGAGGGTTCACCACCAAAATCACCCCACCGTACCAGTTGTTCGGATACGAATGCATCTCCCACCGGGGTCCGTCTGACTTCAGCAACCTCTTCAATCGCCATGGATGCATCATAGGTGGTGACGACCTGCTTTGCTCCGAGGTATTTTGCAAAAAGAATGAGTAACGTATCTCCGGGGATAAAGGTCCCATTTTTATCAAATGCCATCATCCGGTCAGCATCCCCGTCATGAATGACCGCACAGGCAGAACCGGATTTTTTTATGAGTGAGGGTATATAGGGGAGGTGTTCTGGCAGAGGCTCTGAAGGGCGTGAGAAATTCCCTGCAACATTCGCATTCACTGCGAGGGTATGAGCCCCCATCCTGCTCAGCATGCGGGGAGTGATGACCGATCCTGCTCCGTTCCCACAGTCAACCAGGACTTTCAGTCCTTCCCGAATCTGAATTTTACCAGCAATGGCAGTACTGTGCTCTTCAGCCGGGTATGAGGGGATGCAGGTACCCTGTTTTTTCCAATCGGCCCAGGGAATATCCACAAGAGTCTCTTCTATCTCCTTCTGCTGAATAGCCGAGAATGAAGAACCGTCCGGATTGAACAGTTTCAAGCCATTATAGGGTTCCGGGTTATGAGATGCGGTAACCATGCAGGCCGCATCGGTGTTTCTGCCACTAAATGCTACAGAAGGTGTCGGAGCGATACCTCCATCGTATACTTTCGCACCTGCTGCAAGAGCGCCTGCACGAAATGCTGCAGATATAAGCGGGCCGGTTGTCCGGGTGTCTCGCCCGATTACTACCCGGCTGGCTTTTGCCCCAACCGCCTTTCCTACCTGCAATGCAAGACCGATGAGGGTATCATCATATCTCCGGCGGATCCCGGAAGAGCCGAACAGCATACCAGATTGGTTCAATCTTCAGATGTTTGAAGGTTCGCTCTTCCGAACGGGCAGAAATGTTCACAATGAAGAAGATTTGCCGTTCCAACCGTTGATGGTCCAAGGTAGAGCACCTTTTCCTGAGGGAGCTCTGACAGGAAATCCGCATCATCCCCGGTCAGTCCGTCGCCGGTCACCAGAATATAGTCGGCATCTTCAGCACGGTCCACGAGAAGACTTCCTGCAATTTTTCGTGCATCCGGCATAGTCCCATGGCAATATATCCGCTTATTCAGGATTTTTTTGGCGAGTTCTGCTCTGCATTCGGTATGCTCTTCCTGCCTGCAGGCGTGCAGTTTCCTGGTCGTGCACAAAAAACCGGTGACGGCATTCAGAATGCCTGCCGCTGCAGCACGTTGTGATGCCTTTTTCAGTGGTGCATTACTCATAAAGGAAGCCTTGGTGGTTGCTTTTATGATCTCGTCAGCAACAAATACTGCAGACCTGCCTCCAAAGACAACCTGAATCGGCACTCCCTTCTCATATGCGCACCGGGGAAGATCATACTCTGGTGTCAGCAGGACCGGGCTATCTGAAATGCCGCACTCTTCCATCATAGGCACTAATGCCTGAACTGCACTGTTTATCGGATGCATTGGTGTTACCATTCTATTTCCATCCATAATGGCCGATGAGCGGAACAAAACGAACCGCTCCGAACCGCTCTGTCTGGTATTCATCTTTGTTTCGTGTCACCCTGACCAGTTCCTGGATATCCCGATCGCCGACCGGGGCTACAAGTCTCCCACCATCTGCGAGTTCTTCAAGCAAAGGCTCTGGTATCCGGGGGGTTCCCGCGGTGATGAGAATCCCGTTGTAGGGTGCCCTATCCGGATATCCCTTCGTTCCATCCTGGCAGAGCACCAGAACATCCCTGATACCTGCTCTTGCAAGGTTCTCCTCTGCAAGGTCTGCAACTTTTGAAATCCTCTCTATTGAGATGACTGTTGCTCCACAGGCAACAAGGATCGCAGCCTGGTATCCTGAACCGGTTCCTATCTCAAGAATAGAGTCGCCTTTCTCCGGTGACAATAGTTCGGTCATGACCGCGACGATATATGGTTGTGATATGGTCTGGTCATGCCCGATGGGCAGGGGATAATCCTGGTACGCTTCACGGGCGAACGGTTCAGGGACAAACAGGTGACGGGGAACGGAACGCATGGCCTGTAGTACGGAGGGGCTTTTCACACCCCGTGCCTCTATCTGCCTTCGGACCATCTCCTCCCGTTCTGCTGTCCTGGGATTATCCATCTAGAATCCTGATTTCTCTGCAGCGTCGATGGCCGCATCGATCTGGTTCTGGAGTACATCTGGCAGGCCTTCTACCTTGACATCCAAAAACCCACGAATGATGGTCGCAGTTGCTGTCTCTTCGTCAAGACCTCTGGCCATCAAGTACTCGATCTCGTCACGGGCGATCTTTCCGACTGCTGCTTCATGCGAGAGTTCGGTATCCACGACATCTCCCTTAATCTCCGGTATTGCGTGGATGGTTCCGTCTCTCAAAATAAGTCCCTTGCATTCGATATGGCCTTTTGTCCCTTTCACTAACCCATCAATCCTGCCCCGTGAGAGGATGGTGCCGCCGGTAGTGATAGCCCGGGTGATGAGTTCGGCACTGGTTCCTTTTGCCCCAAGCACTGCGGTTGATCCAAGGTCCATAAAGGATCCAGGCGTGCAGACCACTACACTCGAGAACCTTCCGACTGCCCCCTCTCCCTTCAGATTACAGAGGGGAGCCATCTGGATCTTTCTGACTGGTTCCATACAGACATAATTTGACAGAAAAACTCCGTTTTCTTCAACAATGGCTGCTGACCGTGGGTAGACTGCGATGTTTTTGCCCCAGTTGTGAATCATGGTGGAAGTTACCTTGGCACCCTTCCCGACATAGATCTCAGTAACCCCAAGGTGTGCTCCACTACTCCGCCCTGATGAACTGGTACATCCGGAGATGATGTGGAGCTCTGAATCTTCCTCGGCGATCACAATATTATGGACATGCTGGATGGCGGAATCTGACAGGAAAAGGCAGGCCTGCAAGGGATAGATACTTTTTGTCCCTTTTTTTGCAATTATTACGAAACCTTTCGGATCAGGGCGTGATGCGACATACCTGGTATATTTATCCTTGTCTTTTGAGACTGCCTTCCAGATATAATCAGACACCCAGGGGTATTTCTCCAGGGCCATGGTGAATGTCAGGAACTCAATTCCTTCACAGTCTGATGTGATGTGACAGACATCCTGGTCTTTTTGGAAGAAACTCCCCGATCTGTTCTTCATTTCGACTTCAAGACCGGTAAGAGCAAGTCGTTTCTGATCCTCAAGAGAGAGATCCGTCATCTGAATATTGTGCATGATTCTGCCCTTCTTCTCATACGTTATACGTCGCTCCTCATTATCACTCTTATTTCTATTCCACACCGGTTATGTCACTATCAGGGGCTCAAGGAGGATTGGGAGCATCTCTATTGATTTCATCTCGACATCCGGAGTTACACCTCTGCGTTTGATCTCCTCCTGTCGGTATTTACCGGTAAATGTAATGGCCCCAAGGAGTCCGGCATCCTGCGCCCCCTTCACATCGGTCATGATATCGTCCCCTATCATGAGAACCTGATTTTTCTGAACGTTCCAGTCCCTCATGGCCATGAGGAAGAAGTGTTGGGAAGGTTTTCCCATGACAACTGCGGTGCATCCGGTACTAAACTCAAGAGCGGTGACAAACGGCCCGGCACTCAAGGAAAGCCCGTCAACATCCTTCCAGTACCTGTCTTTTTCCAGAGCAATGAGTTCACCTCCCTGCATGAGCGATCGGAATGCCGCGTTCATTGATGAATAGGTGAACCGGTCACCAGCGTCACCAACCACGACAGTTGGGGCGTCTGTATTGTGGACAATCCCCGCTTCCTGAAAATCTTCTTTCAGATCATCAGTAACCAGGAGATTACAGGTCCTGATGTTGCGTTCATGGAGGTGCCGGATAGCAGCAATGGCCGGAGTATAGATCTCATCAATTGAAACGTTTACTCCGATTCGCTCAAGTTTTTTCAGCACATTTTTTCTGGACTTCCGGGTTCCATTTGAGATGTATCGGTATGGAATGGTGTTACCCTGAAGGAATCTGATTGCGGTCTCTGCTCCGGGTATGGGCTTATTTCCGGTCATCAAAGTGCCATCGATATCAAGCAGAACTCCGTGAATCTGCATAAGTGAATATTTGGATCTGATGGTGAGAAGTGTTGTGTCAGGGTGATTTAAAAAATATTAAATACAACTATGCTCAACGTTATAGAGCATCTGCATCGATGGTCTAGAGGTATGACTTTGGCCTTCCAAGCCAATAGCTCGGGTTCGAATCCCGATCGGTGCATAATCTTTTCTCTTGTGTTTTGCCGGAAATTAGTTTTGTATCTTTCTGATATTTGTGACTCAGTAATTACTTTTGTTCAGATAGTCTTCAATAATATGGTCAGGATCTCCTGGAGGAACTGGAAGGTATGGGTATTGAGGCTCGATATCCTCCTGATTTAGATCAAACATTGCAGGAATTATCACGCGAAAGGGTCAGTCGCACTCTTGAAAAGGCTAAACTGGTGTTTTCATGGATAAAAAAAGAATTGATACAATAATTCAACATCTTGCTGGAGAATTACAAAAATCAGGAGTTACCATCAGTTCTGTGAGGTTATTTGGATCCTGTGCTGCAGGTACAGCATCATATGAGAGTGATATTGATATAGCGGTGGTATCTCCGGATTTTCGTGAGTATGAATTTTCAAAACGGTTTCATCTCCTCGGGTCTGCAATTATCCGGACAATCCGGCAGTATCATACACCAATCGACGTAATCCCTCTGACACCAGAAGAGTATGAGTGTGAACAATCACTTCGCATGGATTTTATCAGACAGGGTATCGAGATCAAGGTGACTGATCAGAATCAGAGTTCACCCGGTTCTGCAGAAGTCTGATCGTATCAGGACAGACATCAGTTTTTGTATGCTCCCCCTGATTCATTTTCAAATAGGTCTTACCCCATTCGCATAAATCATCAAGGATTGGGATGACTGTTTTACCAAAAGAGGTAAGTGAATATTCAACTCGTGGAGGAACCTCGGCGAATACCTGCCGGTTGATGACATGATCCGCCTCAAGTTCCCGTAGTTGCCTGGTAAGCATACCCTGAGTTATATTTGGCAATATGAGGCGAATTTCATTAAATCGTAGTGGTTTATCCCGGATATGCCAGAGTATCACTGGTTTCCACTTGCCACCAATGATATCTATAGCAGCCTCGACGGGGCATCCATATTCCCGTTTTGGTGCAATTTTTTCCATTAGTATTATTTTGGAGATTATGTCATAAATATCATACTGCATCTGTTTTAATGCATTAGTTCAAATATGGATATTGCATCTGATTACCTGGTCCATTCAGGTATCAAGAATGAAAGAGAGGAAAGTTATGACAAATCATAGTGTAAAACCCGGTGTTTATACTTCACCCATTACCACGAAGAAGGATCAGAAAGAAGATGAGGTTAATGAGGGTCATTCCTGCATGAAGTGTATGGGTTGCATGAATGTCCTGATACCCGGACGGAGGTAAACAATGAAGGTTGTAGCATTTAATGGAAGCCCGAGAAAAGAGGGAAATACCCGTGTCCTTTTGGAAACTGTATGTGGAGAACTCGAAAAGGAAGGAATACAAACCGAAATTATCCAGATTGGAGGAAAACAGGTTCATGGCTGTACTGCCTGCATGAAATGTTTTGAAAATAAGGATAACCGGTGTATCATAGACAATGACTTTGTCAATGAGTGTATTGAAAAGATGATTGAAGCAGATGGGATCATCATCGGAACTCCTACCTACTTCACTGATGTATCTGTTGAGGTCAAAGCTCTCATCGACCGTGCTGGTTTTGTTGCCATAGCAAATGGAGGGAAACTAAACCGAAAAGCAGGAGCTGCAGTCGTTGCCGTACGCAGAGCCGGGGCAACTCATGCTTTTGACACAATAAACCATCTGTTCGGCATTAGTGGTATGTTTACCGTGGGTTCAACCTACTGGAATGTAGGCATGGGTCTTCAGGCAGGGGATGTTAAAGGTGATGCTGAAGGTCTTGAAACCATGAAAAACCTTGGACAAAATATGGCCTGGTTTTTAAAGAAAACCTCGTCATAATATTTTTCTAAAGTACATGAGATTTTATCCCTCTCATCAACTGGGAAAACAGGCAGGAATTCCTCGAAATATCTGGATGTGATTTATATGTCTCCACAACATACCTATATGAGCATCATTGTAACTGAAAAGGCAATAATCTATTCAGATCGGTGCATATCAGTTCATGGGGCTCGTGGTCTAGCTGGTTATGACGTCGCCTTCACACGGCGGAGATCCTGAGTTCGAATCTCAGCGGGCCCATTCTTTCAGAAAGTAACTCTTTTTCAGAACTTTCACTACTATCTGTCCTCAATAAAGGACAAAATTTAAAAAAAGATTAATTGGTCGTATTCCCTGCAGATGCAACAATCACCGGGGTTGTGCCGCTGCTGCCACCGGTGGTCATCTGGGCAAGGACATACGATGTTCTTCCTTCCATTACATTCACGACCTGCTCCCAGGGCTGATAGCCGGGCAGTTCGATTCTGATGGTATGCTGCCCTGGTGAAACCTGTGAAAGGGTGACCGGGGTTTGTCCCTGTGCAACCCCGTCAAGGTAGGCCACTCCGTTCCCTGGCATGGATGAGATCATCACATATCCATAGATGGGCGTCCACCATGACGGATAGAGAGCGGCGGTCACATAGTTTACGCTTCCGCCACCCCTGACATCAATAGCCTGGTTCCAGTCAAGATACCCTGCAGAGGATACCCGTACCTGATGCACACCCGGAGTTACATCAGCAAGCCAGAGTGGACCGGATCCTGCCTCCACACCGTCAACATAAACCGTTGATCCGGCCGGATAGGTGTATACACTCAGGATACCATTCTGGCTGGGCTGCAGTCTCATATCTGCGACCACTTCTGTTGCTCTGCCTGAAGTAACCGGAACATTCACGTAGTAATCTGAAAATCCTGGTTTGGTTACTTTCAGCTGGTAGGTTCCTGCCGGGAGATTCTCAATTCTGAACGTCTGCAGGAATTTTGTCTCACCCTTCAGAGCATTATCCAGATATACACTTGACCGGTCAGGTGCGTAGATAATCCTGATGGATCCAGAGCCAACCGGCCCTGATGAGACCGTGACATAATCTGCCTTTACTGCAGTGTTGGATGATGCCTGGTTACTTGCTGTCAGGCTGACGGTGTACTTCCCTGGTTGCTGATAGACATGGACCGGGTTTGCAACAAGTGCAGTTCCGCCATCTCCAAAGACCCATGACCACATGGTTGGTCCGCCCTGGGACCGGTCACTGAACTGGACTGTCAGAGGTGCATTTCCGCTGGTCGGTGTTCCGACAAAGTCTGCAATGATTCCACCGGATGGTGAGACGGTGATATACCCCTCTCTGACCTTGGTGCTTGTTCCTCCAGTATGTGACGATGCGGTGAGTTTTACCGTGTAGGTTCCTGCTGTCTGATAAGTGTATGATGGTGATGCTACCATTGAGGTTCCGCCATC
>CAZEWE010000004.1:0-32060 GCA_964515765.1 uncultured Methanospirillum sp.
GTGGATGCTGATCTCCAGTTCAGACATGATCTCAACGATCCTCTCTTTGAGTTCCTTTTTTCCTTTCTCGGTGATGGAGTAGATCTTCTTGACCTTGTTGGTATCGGTGACGGTCAGGTTTACATCAACGAGCAGTTTCTTCTCGAGTTTTTCCAGAACCTTGTAGATGGATGAGAGTGAGATCTCGGTCCAGTACCGCATGTCATGTTCCCATACGTTCTTTTCAATCTCATACGGATACATCGGTCTTTCAGAGAGGAGCCCCAGAAGGGCTGTCTCCATGTTCGAGATCGAACTCATACAATATTGTACTAGTACAATACTATTTAGATCCATCGTTAGATACAGATATGACCATAGGTAGCACGGTAAAACGGGAAGTTATTTAGTTCTCAATGGGCGTAATCATTGAATCATAAACAATTTGACATGGACATGTTGAAAAAAATAGTATATGTGTAGGTGGCCCACATGGTTCTCGCCACATTGAGTGATCTTCTTATGATGAGCGGGTTGGAATTTCTTTTCTATTGATTATTGCTGTGAACAGGCTTCCGTCCCGATCATCGATTAGGTCAATGTCCGGCCAGTTTTCGAACGCCCTCTTAATACCTGAACCAAGACCACGGTAGGGGAGCAGGCCTTTTGCAATAAAGGAGACCAGAACAGGATTTCGGATGTTGGAATTGCCTTTTCGAATCTTCTCAACAGAAAGATTATTTGGCAGATTCCCGGGACTGATAATCTCGATACGATTGTCGAAGATGAAAATCCTGATTGGGGCACTGATCAGATAATCCCGATGTACAAGAGCATTAACCAGGAGTTCTTCAAATACAGCAGCAGGTATTTCTGGAACTCCTGGTGAGTTGACCCCTCTTCCGGCCTGAATCTTGTGAAGATTCCGCATGATAAATGCCATTGCATCCTCATAGATTCGTGGTAACGGACCGGTAAAGTCTTCTGTATCGATGTATTCGCTGGGATGAATGGTATTTCCCGGGTACCTTACACTTTTTAAAATAAATTGAGGTTTAATAAATTCAGGGTGTTCGGTGAAGAGGAGGACCCCTGCAAGGTTGAGCATTCCATCTTCAGTTGCAAGGTTCATATTCTGAAGCAATATCTGAAGATCTCCAGGATCATCCGGTAGGGTTGTATCATAGATTTTCTGAAGAAATTCACGGAACCTGATTTTGTCCAGTTTATTTATTCCGGCTTTTGTTGGAAGCTCATCGGCATGGAACCGGTCAACACTCTGAAAAAGACGACAGAGTTCTTCCCGTGAGTTTATTTTACGTTTATCAGAACCGGTCTTCAGCCAGATGACGCCATTTCGATCAAAATATGGTTTATCCTGTCCTTTTGGAATGGTAAGTACTATGACCAGGCGGTTATTATCTACCGGGATATTTTCTGTTTTTACTGTTAATGGACTTTTTATATGTTGAGATGCTGCGTTGCTGATTATCTGGTTGATTCGGGAAACATCAGAAAAGGTAAGACCGGGGATTGAACCATCATCATCAACTCCGATAAAAATTACTCCCCCATCAGCATTTGCAAATGCTGCCATCTCAGCAGCAAGAGAATCTACATTCGTTATATTTTGTTTGAATTGACGAGAACTGTCCTCACCACGAGCAATTTGATTGAGAAGGGTGTCAGGTATCATCGCACAAATCTCTTTTTCATGTATGAACCGTATTCTCTAATAATAGTATATGGGATTATTTATTTTCTTTTTTCTGTGAAAAGTGACCTCTGGCTTTAATTTTCTACGACTTGAAGCCATTCTATTTACCGGTCATACTCTTGTTATCAGGATACACAGGCATTCTCTTCTTTCTTTCTGATCACAATCTCGGTTTTTTTCACCAGATTCAGATTCAGGAGGATATGAAAGAGAGCAACCTCCTCCATAGGGGTATATGCGACAGACACCGGACACCGTACTGTGTGTCATCTGTAAAATCTATGGGGGTTATCACCTCATTATACATTGAAAACCTCTGTTTCCGTTTCACTCATTCAGGTTCGAATTTTTCGCCTGATAAAGCAACTTGTCATGGATTCTGTCACGTTCCCGGTCGATCTGCTCAGGGGTTGCGCCTGATTGCCGGAGAATTAATTCAGTTACCGAAAGGGCCAATTCTCCTTCATCAGAGAAAACAACATCAGCACCGGCTTTTTTGAGATTTTGTATATCCGACAGATAGAGCGTTCGTGCGATAATCTTGATATGAGGATTGATTCTCTTTGAATGTTTTACGATTTCGCTACTTCCGGAGATATTTGCCGTACTGATTACCAGTACTTCTGCATCAGCGACTCCGGCTTTCTTCAGGGTATCAACACGGCTGGCATCCCCATATATTGCCCTGCACCCCTGATGTAAGAGCTTTTGGACGGTTTCAACATTCAGTTCGATTATTGTCGGGATAATGGCATTTTCTTTCAGCAATTGTGCCACAGTCTGGCCAACCGGACCATATCCGATTACGATTGCACTGGTATCACCTGATTGCAAGGGCTCTACTACCGGAGCATCCTGGGGTCCGCTTCGTTCCTGAATATGGCGGGTTAAATCCGGAGTACAGTCATACAATAAACACTCCAGTTTTCCGGCCATCCGATACATGATCGGGTTTAGGGTTATGGAAATAATCGCCGCTGCAACAAGAATATTTGACGCACTTGCCGGTAATATATCCAGGTCTCTTCCCATGGTTGCAAGAATAAATGAGAATTCCCCGATCTGGGAGAGGACAATCGCAACCGATAACGCCACTTTGAGGGGATACCGCATCAGTATTACTACTATAAATGCAATCAAAGGCTTTCCAATGAGAATAATGGCAAGTGTTGCTAGAATAATGAGTGCAGAGTCTGCAAGACTTGTCCAGTCAAAGAGCATGCCCACCGAAACAAAGAATAAGACCGCAAATGCATCGCGGAGAGGAAGGGCTTCTGTTGCTGCACGAAGAGAAAATTCAGACCGACCCACTACCATCCCGGCGAGAAAAGCTCCAAGGGCCATGGAGACATCAAACAGGTATGCAGACCCAACGGCAATACACATCGCGATTGAAAGAATTGACAGGGTGAAGAGTTCACGTGATCCGGTCTTTGCAATATTGGTGAGAATTCTCGGGATAAGCCATCCACCTGCGATAAATGTAAATCCCATGAGGAGGAGGATTTTTATTGATGCAATCCCTACTGCTGTTCCGATTCCGGTAAATCCAATAACCGTGGAACCGAATAAGACCGGTAAGAGAACGATAACAAATACGGTAAAGAGGTCCTCCATGACCAGCCATCCGATTGCGATATGACCGGTTTTGGTATGTAATTCGTTATTATCCGAAAGAACCCGTGTCAATACCACCGTGCTTGCGACTGATATCGCCAGACCAAAGACAATTCCAGCCTCAATGCTCCATCCAAATGCATACATAACTCCTGCACCAAGAACAGTGGCAGTCAGACTTTGAATGAGTGCACCGGGAAGGGCAATCTTTTTGACCGCTAAAAACTCCTTCAGGTGAAATTGCAGACCAACACCGAACATAAGCAGAATTACCCCAATCTCTGCTAATTGTTCTGCAAGTTCATAGTTAGCAACAAATCCTGGTGTGTTGGGACTTACGAGTATTCCGGCTATCAGGTAGCCCACAATTGGAGAGAGACCAATCCGATGGGTTATATATCCGAAAAGAAGAGCTCCGGCAAATCCGAAGGTTAAGGTGAGGATTAGCTCAACACTATGCACAGGGTAGATAATTGTTTTAATTATTCAAATATTTGATCCGTGACTTTTATACGTGTTTACTGATCCTATTGCCATCCCTTATGGCATTCGACTATTGCAATTCTCCTCGTGTTACAATAAGTGGGATCTGGATTATGCTGACGGCACGGCAGCCATGAATAGCTTCTGTTCTGCTTGTGGGTCTTTTGACCGGTACGCCCTTCAAATCTCTGCGGATTGAAGTTCTGAATATTTACCACTCCGGAAGAGATATTCGGCCCGCTCTCACTTCAATCCCTTGAGCGTGATGAATTCAGGAGAAAGACAGAGGGGTGTCTTCCGTCTTCTCATATCGCCTTTCTTGATGAGATCTTTAAGGCCAACAGTTCAATTCTCAACAGCCTGCTCACTATCTTAAACGAACGACGTTTTCATAATGGAACTGATGTTATCAATACGCCTCTTCTGACAGTATTCGGGGCATCAAATGAACTCCCTGAAGAAGATGAAAATCTTGAAGGGCTCTATGACCGGTTTCTCTTCAGGTATGATGTCCGTTACATTCAGAGTCCGGAGAATGTGAGAACATTCCTCTTTCATACTGACACTGCATTTTCTCCCCCGGTAACTCTTACCACGGAGAAGATAGCCAGGATCCGGGAGCAGGCATGGTCTGTTTCCATCCCTGAAGAGATGCAGAATAGTATTCTATCCTTCAAACGGCAGCTTGAGCATCAGGAGAGTGAAGATGATGAAAATGTCCGGGTGTCTGACCGGCGGTGGAAGAAGATAACCTGGGTGCTCAAGGTAGCTGCAGCCGCAAACGGGAATGAAATTTTTGACAGGTCCATGGTTCTCCTGCTGCAGCACCTCCTCTGGGACCTGCCCGAACAGAAAGAGAGAATTCGTTCCCTCATCATCGATCATATTGTCACCGGAGGAACGGATACTGAAAGGCTGGAGGTTGGTACCCCCAGGTGCATCAGATGCTCACTCATGAGGATGGAATTAACGAAAATGTCAGGTTACCGGTCCCTGTCCTCGCCCATGACAGTGACGGGAACAAGTAGAAGATCATCTCATTCGGAGAACTGATAGCGGCTTCGAAAGAGAAAAAATATTCCTATTTTTCAATTGAGACCTCATTTTCAACCGGGTACCCGTTCTCTCAAATATTGGGAATATTAGAGAGTGAGTACCAGTTTTCCCCCAAAAAATATCAGGCTTCAGAAATCAGGGAGATCTGTGAGGCAGAGTATGCAAATCTCCTGAAGCAGTATCACATATATGTCAAGGCAGTCAGAGAAGACGGTGATTTGATGAAACAGAACCTTGAGACAAATATCTGGCTGACACACTCTGATATTGATGGAAGGTGTTGCAATGGAAGTAGATTACAAGGTCCACCATTATGATCCAACCGAATCATCCGCATGGCTGATATGGATCTATTGGATAGAATTCGGAACAAATTACTATCATTCACAAGAAGAATTTTTAAGAAGAGTGCGAGGGAAGCGATTTGAACGCTCGAACGCCTTCGCGACAAGGCCCTCAACCTTGCTCCTTTGACCTGGCTCGGATACCCTCGCTCAATGAACAATAATTGCACCGTTTTACCAGACATCAGGATTTTACCTGAACATCGGGTCTCTGTGCCTGAATAAGGTCGATGTAGTACGTAAAGAACTTATCTATTTCACTTCCGGAGAAGACCCACTGCCTAATACCAATGAAGAACAGAAAAAGATCTATGTGGTCTGCAATTCTCGGCTGGTTTGCTGATTCCCCTTCACAAACCAGGGTCGTCAGGTTTCTTCTTGAAAACGGATTCGGAGTGAATGAAGATGGAAAAATTGCATGTAACACCATAGCGGTGGCAGCTACGCAGGTTGCCGCCAAACTCCACGTTGACCGGAGGGTAGTCGAAGCCACCGCCCGCCGCATCCTCACCTCACCCTTCCGGGACATCTTCATCAACATGCGGGCCACCCCCGACTTATCAGTAATAGCAGAGAGTCTCTCTCTCTCAGTCATCACCGTCATACCCCAGGACGCAAGCAGACCGGGCATTGTTGATGCCTGCATTCATATACTCTCATCCCACAACATAGGCCTGCGGCAGGTTTTTGTCACTGATCCACACCTCTCAGAAGAGCCGCGCCTGGTGATCATCGCTGAAGGAAAAATGCCCCCCGGAGTCATCGATGAACTCAGGGAATTGCCAGTTGTGAAGAGACTTATCTTCTAAATCAGACCACAGAGGGCTTTTTCAGCCGCTCTAACTCATTTGACAATGCAAGAAACCGTTCCCTGACCGGCTCATCAAACCGGTCAAGAGATGACACAAACTCTTCATGGCTGATCACCCGTGTTCCTTTGACCAGATTATCAGCATGGGCCACAATCTTCTCCTCCAGTGTCTCCGGGATCCGGTCAACTGCAGAAAGCCCGAACCCTGCCCGCTCATCTGCACGAAGACCTGCCCCGATGTGCCGCTCAACAATCAGGCATATTCGCTCATCAAACCCAAGGGACCGGCAGATAACTCCTCCTTCATCTGCATGGCCCATCCCATGAGTTTTGGACCGGCCGATATCATGGAGTATCGCTCCTGCTACAACTAACTGAATGTCTACTACGGTTCCTGTACCGGCAATGTCAGATGCTATCCTGACAGCAACATCACGGACAACACGACAATGCTCAATGACCCCGGGATCGCACCCGGCTTCGATAAGAAAAGAGAGGAATTCGTCTCCCGGACTACACATGACCGAGATTCTCATCAATCCGTGCAATGCGTTTTTGCAGAGCGTTTACCAGCAGATCATTGTCAAAATGAACCATCTTGTTTTCACATTCCTGACAGACAAATTGTGTGTCCATCGCATCAGAAAATGTGACCGTATTCCCGCAGTTCGGACAGTTATAGAACGCGTTCTCGTTCTCATATTTGTACCGCTTGCGGAGTTTTTCAACAATAATCTCAAGATCCTTGGAGACTGAATCATACATATTGTCCAGTTCAAGAACCCAGAGATAGGTCAGCCAGCCGGTCTCGTTATTTTTTATTCTGCGATATTTTGCCAGCCGGTGTTCATACAGAGTATACAAGGTATTCCGGACTGAGTTCAGGTTAATCTTTGTGACCTCTGCAAGCTCTTCATCACTGTATTCCTTATCTGTCGGAAACCGCCGGATGAGTTCAATTCCCTCATCCCCAATCATCCGGTGAAGATATGCAAAAATAGCCTTGTCAGCCAGTATCTCCTCGTGGGAAGCCATCACCGTATATATTGCCCTACAACCCTGATAGTAGTATCCAGTGCTCTTTGTGCAGAGGCTGGATCAGGCCCGGATCCATACACGCTGATAACCGCACCTCCTTCTTCAAACGAGGCAGGAGGGACAGGAATGTCAGCAACACCTGGAGCAATGAAGGAGAGATCATCCAGAACGGCGCATTGCCGGTCAGCAAAGAGAATCCGGCGGAGTGCATACCGCTTCGGAACCGGCATCATATCAGGGAGAATTCCCTGGCAGGCATCCAGGTGGATTTTTACGAGATTTATCCCGGTAGCGGTCTCGATGGTGTCAAGGGTTGCAACAAACCGGGGGTTGAGCTCAATTGCATAGACCTCGTCATCGCTGACCATGAAATCAATCCCCAGGATACCAAGGCACCCTGACGCTGCTGCTGCACGTTCTGCATAGGAGATCATCTGATCCTGCAGTGGATGGTCAAAGGGCGTCAGGGAACCTGCAAACCCGAACCGGTACGGGCCTTCACCCCGGAGGATCTGCCGGTTGACCGCAAGAGCACATGCACGGCCACACCCGGCAACAACACAGACCGATGCCGGAATTCCCTGCACGATCCTCTGGAGCAGAAATGGTTCATCAGGAAAAGCCGCTTTCCATGCCTCGATATCCGCGGGAGAACTGACCACCGTATTTCGCCAGCCTCCTGAACCTGAGAGTGGTTTGAGCATCGCCGGAAACTCCCCTGGTTCTGCAAGCGGAGGGACCGGAATATTGAGCCCTGAAAACCAGTCCTGCACAAATCCCTTGTTCAGGAACTGCTTTGCAGTATGGGCATCGGTCCCGAAGACCGGAGCAGGAAGATCTTCAAGCGTCTCGGCTCCGGATGTCGGAATTATCGCATCGATGGCATACCTCTCGCACATCTCCCTGATACGGATGGGAAGCTCTGCCAGCTCCTCAAACGGCATGCAGCAGACCGTATGATTCCGGAGATCGGCATCACAAAAATGGTCAACCGCACAGACCTCATACCCGGCCCGGCTGGCAGACAGTGCAACATGCCGGGTCGAGAATCCGGCCACGAGAATCCGCTTCAGAATTCTTCCACCGTCTTCCCGCATGCATTCGGAAACACCCGGACCTTTGCCCCGGGGAACTCGCGATGGAGGGAGTTTGGAGCGATATGGTCAAGGAATACCGCAAGTCCTGCTATCTCGGAGTGCGGCTGGTTTGTAACAGCCACGTTGTAATCAGCCATCTGGTAGAGATCGCCTGGAACCTTTTCTGCACCGACGATGACCAGGATCTTCTCCTTTGTCCTGATCTCCTCCTCGACATCAGGCAGGTTCAGGCCAAACATGGTAAGGTGAACAACAACCCCGCCATCCTGTTTCCATCTCTTAATGCACGAGTTCCACCCGACCTTATCCTCGACAAAGAACTCGCCACCAAACCGGTCGGCAACATCCTGAATACTCTGCACAACCCCCCGGTCATCTGCAGCAATATACATCCCGTCTGCACCAAGGGCCCGTGCTGTTAGGCCGACATGGGTGGTAACCCGCATATCCCGCTGGGGCCGGTGACCAATCCTGAGCACTACTATCATTTGTTCTCCTCCCCGGCAGGCCTGTACCTGATGACCCCGCCTGATAACTCAAGGCCATCCGAAAATACATTCGCCATCTGATTTCTAAGCACAATCTCCTGCGTAGAACAGGCACACCAGGCATTATCCCGAATGTCCACGAGACAATACCGCTTCAGCCGCGCCAGTGACGCATTGACGATATCCAGGGCGTACCCGGTCTGCTCTGTCAGGGTCTCACAGGTACACCCGGGATTCCCGGTTATCAGATGGTACACCGTCCAGTCGATATCCTCGTCTCTCACTATTCCCACATATTAACCCTCAACTGCCATGAGTACTTCCCCTGATAATTTCGAACTCTGTTGAAGTTACAGGAAAAGGTATGAGGATAGCATTCAACTCTGATATTATGCACACTCACGCACTCCTCACAGGGCTGGTGCTTGTTATCCTGATCACCAGCATGGCATCTGTCAGTGCCACGGAGACGAAAGACGGGGATATTCCCCTCATTCACGTCACCGGAAGCGGAACCATCAAGACAGCCCCTGACCGGGTTCAGATTGAACTTACCGTTGTAACAAAAAATCCGGACGTGAAGGCTGCACAAAAGGAGAACGCACGGAAGATGGACACCGTCATGTCCGCACTTCGGGATCCCTCCAAGGGAAACCTGACCGGGCGGGAGATCGGAACGACCTCCTACTACATCTCTGAAGTATACTACCCGGACGATGCCCTCAAGGCAAAATACGGAGACAATGTGACCATCTACCAGGTGTCAAACACCATCTCAATCGAGACAGAGAAGATTGACCGGGTCGGAGACATCATTGACCTTGCCGTAGCCGCCGGTGCAAACTCCGTAAGCTCACTCCAGTTTACCCTGAGCCAGCAGAAGACCGCAGAGCTTCGGAAGGAAGCCCTTGCCATCGCGGTGAAGAAGGCACAGGCTGACGCGGAGACCGTGATGGCTGCCATGGGCAAGTCTCTGGGAGATGTTCATGAAGTCACCGTTGATGAAAGTTACCAACCGCCGGTCTATTACAACCAGGACTCCCGGTCTGCACAGATGGCAGCAGGAGCACCGTCTACTCCCATAGAACCGGGATCGGTTGAAGTTACCGCACGGGTTACCGCAGGATACCAGATCCTCTGACCGGGAAATCCATACCCCATGAAACCCATAAACCCCTTTTTCTCAAAGGTCTCATCACTAGTATGAATGATGAACCCATCCCCTTTGCAGTTCTCTCTGACATCGTGGATAGAATCCTGGAGGACTGCGATGAGGATGTTGTCTGCACCCGTATGCGTCTGACCGCCCTTGATCCCGCAGTCAGGGATGCTATTGTCGTCTCTGATCTGCTCAATTCCTGGCAGGTCTTTTATTACTTCTTCCAGGAGCAGCCTTTTGACGATGCCTTTGAGATCCTTGCATTCACCCCTGCATCGGTATTGCCCCAGGGGATTTCCATCGGTGAATACCGGCAATGCACGCTCACCTTTGGAGTAACCAACGGACGACCGGTTATCGTCGTCTCTGATGACTTGCAGGAGCTGAGACGGTTTTCAGGCCCGCATGCATACCAGGAAGCAATCCGGTTTATCGATACAGAATAGGAACAGAAAAATCAGGCGGAGAATGACCTGATGATGTTGTCCGGACTTCCAAGGACCATCACCAGATCTCCCCTACAGAGCACCTCTTCTCCACCCGGACTGACCGTCATCTGCTGGCCTCTCCGGATGGCAACAATCGAGACCTGATAATTACTCCGGATCATCGTCTCTTTCAGCATCTTTCCGGCATATGGTGAATCATCGGCAATCCGGATCGTCCGTATCTCCACTTCAGGCATCAGGACCCGGAGGTCATCAAACGAATAGGACGGGGTGTTCACACTCCGGAGCATCTGATATCCGCCGGCTCTAATCTCACTGACAAGCCGCTCAATCTCGCTCGTTGGAATCAGGTATGTGTATAAGATCCGGGTAAAGATCTCAACGGCTGTCTCAAACTCCTCAGGGATAACCTCGTCAGCGCCAAGATCCATGAGGGTAGCAACCTCTCCCATGTACCTCGTCCTGACAATGATATGAATGGCCGGATTGAGCATTCGTGCTGTCTGGACGATCTGCTGGGTGCCAAAGGGATCATTGACGACGATGACCAGAACACGGGCCTTTCCGATTCCAGCCTTTTTCAGCACCTCACCCTGGGCTGCATCCCCGAACATGATAGGCTTTCCCTTCGCTTTCTCATCCCTGACCGTATCAGGGTTCATCTCAATGATCCGGTAGGGAACACCGGCAATATCTGCAGACCTTGCAACGTTCTTCCCGTTCAGACCATACCCGACGATGATGATATGATCCTCCGGCCCCTGCTCTTCGGTCTCCTGCACATGACTCCGGTCAGGGACTATCCGGCAGAGGGGAGAGGAGAGCGGGGCTGCAATCTTTCCTGACAGACCCATGAGAAGCGGGGCAACCCCCATGGTCACGATGGACACATCAAGGAAGAGCTGAAAGGAGTCCTGGGCCAGAAACCCGAGCGTGGCTCCGGTTGTAGCAAGAACAAATGAGAACTCCCCGACCTGGGCAAGGGAGATACCGGTCATAACACAGGCACGGGGGGGGAGACCTGCCAACAGGGAGGCAAGGGTTCCGGTTGCATATTTGACACCGATGACCAGCAGAACCAGCTCTGCGATAATAAGCGGATTTTCCACAAAGAACTGGAAGTTAAAGATCATTCCGATGGATATGAAAAAAAAACTGGTAAACAGGTCCCGGAATGGCAGGATACTGGACATCGCATGGGTGCTGTACTCCGACTCGGAGATGATGATACCGGCAAGAAATGCACCGAGAGCCATCGACAGGCCAAACTCACTGGTCAGGTATGCAACAATCAGACAGGTTCCCATGACGATAAAGAGGAACATCTCACGGTTCTTGAGCCTGGCTGCATGAAGGAGAAGGGCCGGGACCACGTACTTTGCTGCAACATACACCACCGCAATGATGACAAAACTCCCGATAAGAAGCCGGGCAAGGGAGACATCTGTATCGGTCGTGCCGGCAAGTACCGGAGTAATCATGACCATCGGGATGACGATCAGGTCCTGGAAGATGAGGATGCCAAGCGTTGCCCTCCCATGCGGACTATCGACCTCCATCCGGTCAGCAAGCACTTTCATCACGATGGCGGTTGATGACAGGGAGACCAGCATTCCCCAGAAGAAGGCGTGGGCAAGGTCCATCCCGGTAATCTGCATAAGGGCAGTAAAGATGAGAATGGTGGACAATACCTGCACCATCCCCCCGATAAGGACATATCGCCTGGATTTGAAGATCCGTGATACCGAAAACTCAAGACCGATGGTAAACAGCAGGAAGATGACCCCGAGTTCTGCAAAGAAACTGATCGACTCTTCATTGGTGATAAGACCAAGACCGGATGGTCCTGCCAGAAACCCCGCGATTAAAAAGGCGACGACCGAGGGGATCTTCACCCGGTACAGGATGATGAGGAGGAGGACGGCGATGAGAAAAACCACCACAATCCCGGTAAACAGAGTTGCTAACTGCCCTTCCATGAACTGACCTATCATGGCACCTGATACCACTAGGTTCTTTTCATCACACGGCAGACGATCAGAGTACCATGCAGCGTGGGGAAGGGCGGATTGCCGGTGCAGCAGATGTCGGGGGAACCAATACCCGGGTAGGTCTGGTTCGTGAAGACGGGAAAATAGTAAGGATTGAGAAGTTTCCAACACCGGTCAGTGGAAAAGCAGAGGACATACCCCTGGCCATTGCACGGGTTCTTTTGGAGATTGCAGGGGATAACCCTCTTACCGGCCTTGGAATTGCTGCAGCAGGGCCGCTCAATATCAGGGATGGAATCCTTGACCACCCCCCGAACATCCCTTTTGACACAGTACCGATTGTGGCTCCCCTGAAAGTAGCAACCGGCCTGCCGGTGATATTCCGCAATGACTGCCGGGCAGCGGTTTTGGGCGAGGTCTGTGCCGGAAGAGCCAGGGGATATGATACCGTTGTCTATATTACCATCTCAACCGGTATCGGAGGCGGGATATTTACCAATGGAAAAGTTATCACCGGCCGGGGAGGAAATGCAGGAGAGATCGGTCATTTCCCGGTCGATACGACCTACAACCTCACCTGCACCTGCGGCCTTTCTGGTCACTGGGAGGGGTATGCATCAGGGAGAGGAATCCCGGTCTTTTTTATGGAATGGTGCAGAGTCCATGATCTCCCCTGCCTTGAGACGATGACACCCGATATTCTCCGGCTCTCGGCATCGGATCCCCAATACTCCGGATTTCGGGACGCCCTTGCACGGATCAATGGCCGGGGACTCTCGACGGTGATAGTCGCCTATGATCCTGACTGTATCATCCTTGACGGAACGGTCATCCTGAATAATCCTGACCTGCTTGACCAGGCACTTGTCTATACTGACCGGTACCTTGACCTGCCACCCTGCACATTCAGCCCCCTGAACGGAGATGCTCCACTCATTGGTGCTGCAATGGCCGTATTTCATCCTGAAATGATATAACCCAGGTTAATAAAGATTAAAAAGCAATTGAACATACGGAACAAGCGATGAGAGCGGCACAGATTTTAGTCTTTCTCCTGCTATTATGGATTATTCCTGCAGGTATGGGGGAAGAAACACAGGATGACGGACCGGCAGCACAGATCCAAAACCTCCTTGTCATCTACATGATAGCCGGCGATCTGGAGACAGATACCCAGTCTGCGACCATGAATATCGCGGAACTTCTTGATGGATACGGCGAGACCAGCGAACAGGATCTCCAGATCGTTCTTGGGTATGGGGGATCCAAAACGCCCGGATTTGGGGGAATTACCTATGTCACCGTCAGAGAACTGATGGAAGATGCATCCGACGGTGTTATCGGGAATACAGAGGATGTCTCCTATCATGACCCGGAGGCAGACATGGGTGACAAGGAAACACTTGAGCATTTCCTATCATGGACCGGGGAGAATTACCAGGCTGACCGGAAGCTTCTCGTATTCTGGGATCATGGCGGGGGATATGACGGATTTGGTGTGGATGAGGTCACCGACGGCCAACTCTCCCTCTCCGATATATCACAGGCACTTGAGGCGTCCGGCAGTTCATTTGACCTAATCGGGTATGATGCCTGTCTTATGGGGGCCCTTGAGGTTGCCAAAGCGATGGAGCCATACGGAATACTCCTGGTGGGATCTGAAGAGACCGAACCGGGTACCGGATGGGAGTATGAGACATGGATTAAGGCTCTTTCCGAAAATCCGGAGATCGGGTTTGAAGATCTTGGCCAGATTATCGTGGATGCATACATGACCAGGGATGATACCGGAAAGACCCTCTCGGTCATCGATCTTACGAAGATCCCTGCCCTGGTGCAGGCACTGGACAGCCTTGGAACCCGTATGATGCCGTACTCGGAGTCACTTGACGGGTACCGGGTGGTGGGGAAAGCATACCAGGTACCGGCCAGGTATGGATCAGACAACCGGGAAGGGGGAGAGACATCAGTGGATCTCAAATCATTCCTGAAAGCCATCGGGAACCAGACCCCCGACCTTACCGATGAGATAGCCTCCGTTACCACACTCATTGATGAAACGATCCTGTACCACCGGAATGATGAGTATGTTCCCGAATCTGGCGGGCTGTCCATCATGTCTCCAAGCCGTATGAGCCCTGAACTCTACGAGGAACTTGGTGATGATGCCCGGATTACGCCCGGATGGGACTCGTTCTTTGTAAACCTCCTTGAGTTATCAGGACAGGATACAGAAAAGCCTGAGATCACCAAGTCGGAGTCAGGTTTTCTCATTGAAGATCCAACGAACACCGCATCAGTTTATGCAGAGTATTACTTTGCTGATGGGGACGACCTCATCCTTTTAGGTGACGAACCGCTTGAGGCTGACGAGAACGGGGAGTACACCCTGCCGGAGTGGGATGGCCAATGGTATTATCTGCAGGATATGAATGACGAGAATAACTATGCTCTCCTTGGAATGAGCTTTGATTCCATCGTCCCGTCCGGATCAGTGCTGTTCACCTCGGAGATAGATCTTATCCGTGGAACGCTCAATACCACGGCGGTGCTGAACGTATACATCAACCCACAGACTGGCGATACCCGGCTTGTTGCCTGTCCGTATACCGTCCGCCCAAATGGCATTGTTCAGTTCTCACGGCAAAATCTTGACTTAAAACCCAATGACACGGTCTATTCATATGCCTGGAAAGTGGACGAAGATACTGAAACCGGAGGAGAGTGGGTGGAGATCGGTGCTCTGGATATAACAGAGGATACAAAACTTATCTACGACATCCTTCCGGACGGCACCTATGCTCAGGCACTCTATGCAGAATATGGAAACAAACCAGGTGACTATGCTGGAATGCAGCTGTTCCACATTCAAAATGGCGAGGCTACCCTCGTGGAGAGTGAGACAAATATCACTACACTGCAGGAACCTGAAGAAAATACCACATAATTTTATCAATAGCACCGGCTATACAGGGAGAACAGACATCTCCCTGGTATGCCTCATTATTTTGATTGTATCGATCATTTCCATCCCCGCAGTAGCAGATGAAAACAGCACCATCCTGATCGCCCTGTATGCATCGGGAGGAACCCTTGAGCAGGAGATGGGGCTTATCACCGATGATTTTGCACAGGTGGTAAAGGGTGCCGAAAACCTGTCAGAGCGGATAACAATTCTTGCAGCGTACGGAGGTGCTGACAAACCCGGATGGAAGGGGATGACCATCGCCAGCCTTGACGATCTCAAAGCAGATCTTGCTGACGGAGAACTCGGTAACAGTAACCGGTCACTCCAGCACGTCCATAATGCCAGTATGGGCGATCCTGAATCGCTCGCATTCTTCCTCGCATATATCAACAAAAAGTATCAGTATGACCGTATCTTTCTCATCTTCATCGGCCACGGGCAGGCATATACCGGGATGCTCTTTGACCAGAATCATGGATACGACGGGCTGACCATCGGAGAACTGACTGAGGGGCTGGGGTCATGGGATATCAACCTTATCGGGTTTGATTCATGCATGATGGGATGCCTTGAGGTTCTCTCCGCCCTCTCCCCCTCTGCATCATACATCATTGCAAGTGAAGAGTCAGAACCTGCAGACGGCTGGCCATATAAGCCCTGGATTGCCTATATCAGTGCACATCCAAATGAATCGGTGGAGCAGTATGCGAAAATCCTCACCGATGAGTATATGAGAACTCCCGGTCAGGGAAAGACGATTGCACTCCTCAATCCAAAAGAGGCCGATTATCTCACACAGCGACTGGACCGGTTTGCAAAAGACCTGCATGCCCTTGCTGGTGATAAGGCAGGATGCGATACCGTCGCCCGGATTCTTTCACAGACACAGCAGTTTGGCCGTACCGGGAATGGAGAACTGGAAGAGGCAACTATGGACCTCTATTCATTTGCAGATGAAGCACGGCTTTCTGTCCCCTATCTCTCAAAATCTGCAGAAGAAGTACTGGAAGGCATAAACCGGACGGTCATCTTTGCCCGCCATGATGCCATGGTCCCGGGAGCTCACGGGGTCGCCATCCTCTCACCGGTTCTCATCAATCCAGTATTTTACGAGTATTACCGGGAGAGTGCCTTCATCACCCCGTCCTGGGACCGGTTTCTGATCAGGTACCTGAGTTCATGCCCGGAGAGTGGGAATATCACCGCTCTCTTCTGAACAGGAGCAGAGATCCGATAATAAGTCCGATAAGGATTGGGAAGAGAGTGAGCGGAGTCTCCTTATGGGTGGACTCAAGTGCATTAATCTTCAGGAGGATACCGGTCAGGTTTGGCTGAACTTCCATCGCTTTCCGGTAGGCATGCTCCGCTCCAGGGGTATCCCCGGCCAAAGCCAGGACATCCCCGTAATGCTCATAAATAAACCCGGACGTCGGGTTTGATGCAAGGATATCCCGGTATAAAGCCAATGCTTCAGCCTCTCTTCCTGCTCTGACCAGAGTCATAGCCTTCCCTTTTCTGACAAGGTCAGGATCAGACTCATTTACAGAGACCGATCCCCAGACATCAAGGGCATCCTGGTACCGCCCCAGTTTTTCATAGATCTCGGCCAGACGACCAAGCAGAACCATGTTTGTCGGATCAGCGGCGATGGCAAGCTGCAGCGACTGAAGAGCAGTCTCCGGATCGCCGGTTGTCACCAGATTTTTACTTTTTCCGGCAAGTGCCTGACTGTTTCTCGGGTCAAGCTGAAGTGCCGCCTCATATGCCCCGTCAGCCTCCTGTAACTGGCCCAGTCCTGTCAGACTGTTCCCTTTACCAACCCATCCTGATGCAAACAGGGGCGACATGGAGCAGGCAATCTCGAATACGCCCAGAGCTTCCTTGTACCGTCCCAGGTTATTGAGAGCAGTCCCCTTCCCAATCCAGGCACCCGAATCCATCCGGTTGAGTGCAATCGCCTGTTCATATGCTGCAAGGGCTTCATCATACCGCTTTTCCAGCATGAGGACATCACCGATGCTCTTCCAGACCGATGAATCGGTCTTGTTCAGCTTGAGAGCCATCTGAAAGGCCCGGACGGCATTATCGTACTGTCGCAGTTTCGTGTATACCTGCCCAAGTGAGGTCCAGGCTTTCAGGTCGGTTTCATCAAGACTGAGTGCAGCCTCATAGGCATCAATCGCCTCTTCGAACCGCTCGAGATCTGCAAGAGCCATTCCCTTGTTCGTAAATGCTATAGCATCCTTTGGGTTATAGGCAAGGGCCATCTCATAACTTTTCAGGGCCCCGTCAAGGTTTCCAAGATTATACTGGGCATTTCCCTTGTTATACCATGCCTTACTGTCCTTGCTGTCCTTTTGCAGGGCGATCTCATACGCTGATACCGCTTCACTGAAGTTTTCCTGGTTATAATGGGCATTTCCCTTTGCAAACCAGGTCTCTTCATTATCCGGATCTATCTGGATAGCGGCATCATATGCCCTGATAGCGTCCTCATACTGCCTCTGGTCAGACAGGACATTGCCCTTTGCCATCCAGGCCTGAACATCATACGGGTCAAGCTGGATGGCCACATCATACGCTGCATATGCCTCGTTGAGCAGATTTTTGCTTAAAAGAGCATTTCCCTTATTGTACCAGTAATCAGAGTTCCGGGGATCAAGACCGATGGCAACCTCATATGAGGCGATGGCTTCATCCACCTGGCCAAGTTTATACAAAGAAACTCCTTTATTGTACCACGCTGCTGCATTTGAAGGATCAAGCTCTATTGCCCGCTCAAAATATGCAATCGCTTCCGGATACATTCCCTGGCTGTAATAGACATTCCCGTCTGATATCAGGTCATCTGACTGAGTGGCAAGAGCAGGCACCATAAAAACGAGTACCGCCAGTATGATGAAACCATAAACCTGACGTGGAATGGTCATGTATGCGAAGTTTCTCCTGTTGTTCCTAAATAGTTTCGAGCAGGGCCTTATGAGGTTCGTGCTTCGGCACGTCGTATCCTCACCAGGGGGCTGCTTTTTTGCAGGAATTCACTGATAAACGGTTCAAACCCCGGCTGCCAGCACTCAAGCCCTGAATGGACCACAAACTCCTCTTTCATGGAATGCTTGACATGCTTGCCAAGAGCGGTTGCGAATACTTCATTCGACGAGAGGAGATCGTATGCCTGCCGGTAGCGCCGGGGAAGTTCAACCCCGTACCGGCCGTCACGGATGAATGGCCCGGCAAAGATGATGTCAGAATGAATATACTTTTCAATGAACTTTGCTGCATTCACATGGGCGGTGACCGGCGGGCCTGCATGGAACCTGATCACCGGTAGAGTATCAACAAGGAGCTCAAAAAGGAGCATACTCCGATCCTCGAGCATCCAGGTATCTGCCCGTGCAACCACGAACTCATGCCTCTTTAAAAGGTCAACCAGGGTGTGCAGACTTTTTCTTAGCTGCGGGACGACAATGTCCTCAATATAGGGAGGGGTTTTCAGGGTGATTGCAAGAAATGCAGACTCCCGCCCCTTCAGCAGGGCACTGACCTCTTCCTCGGTCAGGATGCATATTGGTGGCCGGTAAAAAAACCACTGTGACGGTGATTTCAGATACCCCTGGCAGAGCTCGATAAACTCCAGAAGTTTTGTATCTGATACGGATGCTGATACATTCCGGCAGGGGTCTACGGGATCGATAACGACCAGTGGTTCATCAAACCATTTGGCCGCATGCTGCTCGATATCAATGAACATTCCCGGTTTCCAGCCTGCAGCTGCCGCGAGGAGGTTATGAAACCCGCCATGATGAAGGACCAGGAGTTCACACAGGTATCCGGCAAACCCCTCAGTCATCTGGTCAGACCCATAGACTCCGCCTGCCTTGACAAACTGCTTTAAGAGGAGAACATCGTCGGTAAAGTCACCAATACGGGCAGAGATGTACCGGTTATGAAAGGGTGTCCTATCAACCGCACTCTGGATCCCGGTCGCCTCCAAAACCTGGTAACAGGGAACAAGGTCAACATCAAAACCGTCTATGGTGGCATTCAGATACGGGTGCTCGGCATACTTCTCCCTGATAGTATCTGTATACTGCTTTGCAATGCTCCAGGCAAGGGCGAGACCTTCCCGTTCCAGATCCTCGCGTGGCAGGGCCGGGTCAAAGAGCATGAACACATCAAGGTCACGGTCACCATGCACACAGGTCTTTCTGGCAACCGACCCGACCATCATCCCGTCAGCCTTGCCGGATGCACGGATATCTGCAATAAGCCTGTCTGCAAGGGCATACATCTGGTCAAGCTCATCCCCGGTGGGGCGAATCTCTGTGAGAACTGACAATTCAAGCTGCGTGAATGTCATGAACGCTCCCGAAGTGGGACGCGGAGAATATCAGTATATATAGGTCCGTCAGGAGTAAGTTCACTCTTTTTTAATATAAACTCCCTGACCGGGATGGTTCCGGAGCATGAGGATGCAACTCCTGCCAGGGCTTCAAAGAGTGACTGATGAAACTGCCTGACCCGTGCAATGGTGATATGGGCTCTGAACTTACGCTTCTCCGGTTCAAACCCAAGTGAGGCCAGGGAGGAGTCTATTGATTCTGCAAGTGCCCGGCACTCTCCCGGGTCATCCACCTCTGCCCAGACCACCCGGGGAGCCCGCTGACTATTGGTTCCGATAAGCCCAACCTCCATGGAGAAGGGTGAAGCCTCGATGGTTTGTAATATTTCAGTGATCTGCGAGAGGGCTGAGCCGCTCACTTCACCGATGAACTTTAACGTGATATGCATCGACTCCTGATCGACCAGGGTCAGACGGGCACGGCTTGACCGCAGGCTGTCCTGAACATCCCTGAACTGTTCCCGGATCTCATCAGGAAGGTCGATTGCAACGAATAGACGGACCATTCTGCCGTATTATGTCTTTATCTTATAAGATAAGGGATTTTGGATCACCTACCTATTTAAAGGGTTATACAGAAAGGGATTGCTGCCCATATCCAGAGCCAGTAATTATTCAATGAAGTAATCCTAATGATTATTGATCATTATGGGGGCGGTCTTTATCGTATATACACTTGAGTTTTGTCCACGTTGCGAAATTCTCAAGGATTTTCTTTCATCTCACCAGATTTCTTTCACGGTTGCAGACATGTCATCTGCGAAGGCACTGACTGAGCTTCGCGTGAACGGGATTTTTGTTCAGGAGGCCCCGGTCCTTCAGGTCGATAAGAAGTTTCTGACCTCAAAGGAACTCTTCAGTGGTGACGCCGTCAATGAACAGCAGATATTGCAGCTCTGCTAGGTGATGGAGTGGCAGGGATAACACGTCAGACAACATTAGACGGTATTGCCATCCCGTCAATGCCGCCGGTCAGGACCAGTGACGGGCATATCCTGGAATGGGACCGGGACCGGATTGTCAGACAGATTCTGAAAGAGACCAGGCTTGTTGAGACTTTTTATGGATTTGAAGGGGCAGACGAGGAGTCGGCACAGGAGATAGCACGGGAGGTTGAGGACCGGATTAAAAAGCTCAACCTGCGCACGCTGTCCGGCCCCCTGATCCGGGAGATCATGAATATTATCCTGATCGAACGGGGAAGGATTCAGTGGAGAAATGTCTGCACCAGGGTCGGAACTCCAGTCTTTGATGCCCATCAGATAGATGTCGGCAGGGGATTTGAGGCAAAGGATAATGCAAACCTGCAGGAGAATGCTGAAACTTCGCATAAAAAGAAGGCAGACAAGATCAGCAAGGAACAGTACCTCCTGCAGCTTCCTCCCCACCTCGCTGACCGGCACCTGTGCGGGGATATCCATATCCATGACCTGGAGTACTTCGGGACACGGCCCTTCTGCCAGGACTGGGATCTTCGGTACTTCTTCTACTATGGTCTCATGCCTGACGGGAACGGGACAAAGGCATCGGTCGCCGGGCCTGCAAACCGGGCAGAGGTCGCAGTACTCCATGCGGTAAAGGCCCTTGGAAGTGCCCAGACCAACTTTGCCGGCGGGCAGGGATACTATAATTTCCTCACATTCCTGGCGCCGTACTTCACCGGTATGGAATATATCGAGATGAAGCAGCTGATGCAGATGTTTGTCTACGAGATGACCCAGATGATGGTCGCCCGTGGTGGTCAGCTGGTCTTCTCATCAGTCCAGCTCTCGCCAGGAGTCCCAAAACTCTGGAAAGACAAACCCTGCGTATATAAGGGGAAGGTCTGGAATGGAACCGACGGCACGTTACAGACCTATGGTTCCTGTGAACGGGAAGTCAGGCTGCTCTTTAAGGCGCTCATGGAGGTCATGCTGGAGGGTGACTACTGGGGCAAGCCCTTTAACTTTCCAAAACCGGAGATCAGCATCGAGCCGGACTTCATGCATGAGGATGAGGATTTCAATGCACATAACCCGGATCTCCCAACCTATGAAGACCTCTATCTCATGACCTTTGAGTTGTCCTCAAAGTTTGGAACACCCTATTATGACAACCAGCTTCCCGCCTACCGGGGAGCCGGGGAAGGAATCTCCTGCTACCAGTGTTGTGCCTACCAATTCTCAACGATGGCAGATCAGGATGCGGACTTTGATAAAAAACTCTATTTCGAAGACGGCATGCACTTTTCCATGGGCTCATGGGGTGTCGTCTCACTCAACTGTCCCCGGGCATCATATAAGGCACATGGCGATGAGGAACGGCTCTTTGCCGAGCTCCGGTCCATGATGGACACCGCTGTTGAGGTCTTTAAGATAAAACTCCGGTGGATGGAACATATCAAGAAGAGTAACCGGATGCCTTTTGCCATGCAGCATCCACGTGACCCGAAGACTGGCGAACGGGGTGCTATGGCCGTTGATTTTGACGGACTTGTCTATACCATCGGGATTGTCGGTCTGAATGAACTGGTCCAGCACTTTACCGGTCATCAGCTCCATGAATCAGATGACGCGTTCCGCCTCGGCGTTCTTGCAATGACCGAGATGGAACTCTACAGTCAGGAACTTACCAGAAAGCACGGGATGACCATAGCCCTAGCACGGACACCTGCAGAGACAACCGGTCAGCGGTTCGCCGTTGCCGACCTCCTTCGCAGGGAGTTTCATGAGGGGGCAAAGCAGGTTATTAAGGGCAATCTTGAATTTGCCTTATCCCGTCTTGGTGATACCCGCGATCTTCCAATTTACTATACGAACGGCACTCATGTCGCTCCTGGCGCAGATATCACCCTTGCACGCCGTGCAGAGATTGAACATGTCTTCTTCCCGATTGTGGACGGCGGAAATATCTTTCATATCTGGCTTGGTGAAGCACGGCCGGACCCCCGTGGCCTGATGGACATGGCCATGAAACTCTGCCGGAGCACTCAGATTGGATACTTTGCATTCACCAGAGACCTGACCGTATGCCTGCACCAGTTCTCCGAGTGGGATGGTAAACGGGCACATGTCCCGGTAAAAGAGCCTGGAGGGACGCAATCAGGAATCCAGGCACCAATCCACGTATAAATCCCCCTTCTTTTTCCCCCATTATCCCCCCTCATAGCTTTATCTGCTTGTATGCCAACCCACCTGATGAGATGGATATCAGGACTACTATCATTGAACACACGCTCATATTAGCACCGAAAGGCAGGCTGGACGGACATGGATCCGGGCAATTACAGGATGCACTGACGGCAGGCATGACCAATACCATCCGGTTTGTCCTGTTTGATCTCACTGATGTCCCGTACCTCAGTAGTGCCGGGCTCCGGGTGATGGTGATGGCAAGAAAACAGGTGGCATCAAGGGACGGGAAGGTCTTTCTCAGCAATGTATCTCCCTTTATCATGAACGTCCTTCAGATGGCGGGGATGCATAAAATATTCCAGACCGAGCCGGATGCCCGGATGGTTCTTTCAATCATCCATGATAGCTGTGCAGAAAAGAAGCATGATCCTGATACGGTGCAGTATACCATGGACGGGGGCAGCATTGAAATCCATACCATTTGCTCTGAAAAAGCCACCCTTCACCTGACCGGAAGTCTTTCACGGGTTTTGTATGCACAGATAAGCCAGGACAAGGTACGGCGGGTTCGGTTTTCTGATTGTGAATACTCCATAGGACTTGGTGCTATGGCAGAAAATCCCGAGCAGGCACGGGAGCTGCTCGGAGAGATGATCACCCTGCAGGGATCTATTGTCTGGCTCCCGACCGATGGGAACAAAACCCCGGATTTTTTTATTCCAATCACCGATACCGGAGAGGTCAGGATTTATACCGGCTTTAATGCAGCTCTTATGGGCCATTTCCAGGAAACCCTTACGCTTACCACAGACGCACCGGATGGAATCCCCCTGAATCAGCTCTATAAAAAGATCTTCGACCATGCCAGGGAAATGCGACCGGATTATTCAGGAATAGTTGCGATTGCCCTTATTGGAGAGTCGGGAGGGATCAGAAGCTCAGGGATCATTCATTCACCGGTTCCGGAGACAGCCCCACCAAACGGGGGATCAATCATGGAACCTGGTAATGTGAATGAATGGATTGAGGTGTCAGATTCATTTGAGTATGCAGGAGAGACCATCATCGCTTTTGGTATCGGTATTGACCTCATTCATGACCTTTCAGAATTTCAGCCTGAACAACTCTCTGCTCTCTCATATATCCATCCGGCTAACCGAGGGCTTTCGGAGATGTCACTGCATACCCATGGAGTGGTTTTTAAAAATTCCCCACTCTCTCCCGAACCGGATATCGGAACAAAGATACGACATCTCATGAACACCGGGGAGTTTCTGGATATGCGGCACCTTATGGATGATTCACGACTTCGGACCATTCACGGGGCTATCGCATATATTTCGGAGATTGAGACTGATGAATGACATCCTCCTCACCAGGACTCCTATAGGTGAACACTAACCACAAATGCCAATTACCCCGTATACCTCTTTCAGGAAAGCAGCAGGTCATCTGGTGGCCAGGTATCATGACCAGAAGAGAGTGGACACCGCCGCTCCAATTCCAATACCCCCGGCGGTGTGCATTCTCCATGGTACCATCGAAGGATATGCAGCGATTCCGGATCTCTTTCCTCATACTGAACCATTTCCTGGCATCATTATCTCTCATATCGCAGATGCTGACGGCCCGGTGCCGGAGTGTGAGGGAGATTCATACATCATTCAAACTCCCCCCGGACTTGTTCATGCAGATGTGTATCCGGGTGATTCAATCATTATTGAGATCCTCATGACCATTCAGCCCCCGGGAATGGAAGATAGGAGTGAGTGGCCGATCCTGTATCGTCAGGATGGGATTGTGTATCATCTTGGATTTCCCGGCTCTATTTTCTATCGAAAAGTGGCAAGAAGGGAGAATATAATCTGAACCATGCGGGAGCCATAGTGAGGAGGCTGTGGTTCAACTCAATAATCCGGAATTTTTATTCGCTCATTGAGATATTGATGATATCATGATGGTATCAGTTGAGATGCTGGTTGTTCTCATCCAGATGGCCTGTGTGATCGTTGTTGTTGCACAGGTTGTCACCGCCTCACCGGTTCTCAGGGCTGCGGTTTTTCAGCAGGGGAACTGGAAAAATATCCTCCTGATCACAATCCTCTTTGGTCTTCTCTCCATCTATGGCACCTATTCCGGGTTTGATGTCCTTGGTGCCAAAGTAAACATCCGGGATCTCGGACCGATGATAGCTGGCCTTATCGCTGGACCCTTTGCCGGGATCGGTGCCGGTCTTATCGGAGGAGTGCACCGGTTTATGATTGGAGGTGTTTCTGCAGTTCCCTGTTCCATTGCAACCATACTCTCCGGCATCCTGAGTGGCCTTATTTACCTGAAATGTTCGCACCGGTTTTGCGGTGTGAAGGTTGCCGTGATTTTTGCCATCCTGATGGAATGTCTGCATATGTTCCTTATGGTACTCCTTGTCCAGCCTTATTCCGTAGCCATCGAGATGGTCAGCACCGTAGCAATACCCATGATCCTGGCAAATGCCCTTGGAATGGGCGCATTCTCCATTATTATTACGGATTATCTGAAGAGGCAGAAGATGGAACCAGATGCAGAAAAGAGAGAGCAAAATTCACCAGAGTGATCCGGTGTGGGGGAATCAGGAAAGAGTTCATATAACCCTGTTCCCATCATTCAGTTCAGGACTCCTGATCCTCCAGATATCGCTCACCAAAGGCGATAATCCCTGACCGGATCGTAGGGAAGATATTCTCTAATCCAACGATCTCTTCAATTCCGGTCTTGTGCATCATCTCGATAAGCATGCATCCTGCTCCGGTAATACCTACAACAATCTTCTTTTCATGAAGCTCTTCAACCAGCTCCATGAGCATATCTGCTGCTGATGAGTCAAGATCAGTAATCGCCTCCGCATCTAGGAGCAGGTATCTGACCGGTTCTTCAGATGCGGTCAGAACGGATGAGAGATCTGATGAAAAATATGACGCATTTGCAAAGAAAAGCGGAGCATCGAATTTATACACAACCAATCCGGGGAAGAAGAACTTTTCTCCATCCGAAGTCACACCATGAAACCCGTCCTTCCCTTCATGTATACCAAGAATCGAACTGTGCGGGCGATAAATCCGCCTGATAAACTCAAGCAGTGAAAACCCGACAGCGAGGGCAACTCCTTCAATCAGCCCGAAGACCAGAACACCGACCAGGGTAAGAATTGCCAGAACAAACTCACTCCGCCGTGCCTGATAGATGGATTTGAATTCCCCGATATCAATCAGGCTGTATCCGGCGACGATCACAATGGCACCAAGGGCAACCAGGGGAAGATTGCTCAGAACCGAAGTAAAGAAGATAAGAAAGAGAATGACGAGCCCTGCTGCTATGATACTAGATAACTGTGTTTTCCCGCCGGCACTGTCATTCACGGCAGTCTTTGTCTGGCTGGCCCCGACAGGAAATCCCTGAAAAAACCCGGTACAGATATTCGCTGCTCCGAAGGCGAGAAGTTCCTTGTTTGAATCAAGTTTATAGTGATTCTTTTTCGCAAACACCCGTCCGGTCAGGGTTCCGTCGGTAAACATGATCACCGAGATGGCAATAGCAGCAGGAATCAGGACTTTAAAATCAGAAAAACTAATAAGCGGGACATGCATTTCAGGCAACCCGCTTGCAATATCCCCAACAACAGAAATCCCATACTCTTCCAGATGAAAGACCGTGGAGACAATAATTGCCCCGACAACAACAATCAGTGGGCCGGGAAGCCGGGGTGCAAAAATCCGGATGCAGAAAAGGACAATCAAGGTGATAACACCAAACGCCAGGGTGAGCATATGGGTCTCGTCCAGTTTGCTGATGAGTTCAAAGAATTTGTCAGAGATCTCAACGCTTGAAAGGCTGATGCCAAACATCTTCCCGAGCTGGCTGATTATGACAACAATTGACGTTCCGGTGATATACCCGGTAAGGATAGGCTTTGAAAAGAAATCGGATACAAAACCCAGCCTGAACCGGCCAGCCAACAGACATATGAGACCGATAAAGAGTGCA
The DNA here is from genome assembly GCA_964515765.1 of uncultured Methanospirillum sp. Lineage (GTDB taxonomy): Archaea > Halobacteriota > Methanomicrobia > Methanomicrobiales > Methanospirillaceae > Methanospirillum. The sequence continues at coordinate 26,733 of CAZEWE010000004.1, forward strand.
AGAGCACCGGCAAGTGCTGCATACCGTGCAGAATCTCCCATGGCAAGGGGAGCAACGGTTGTTGCAAGCAGGATTGCCGTGGTCGATTCAGGTCCGATGATTATCTGACGTGAACTGCTGAAGAGGGCATATGCAAGCATGGCAACAAATCCTGCATACAGACCCACAACCGGGGGAAATCCAGCCAATTCTCCGTATGCAAGGTTCGAAGGGATGAGAACTGCAAATACCACTGCCCCTGCAACAAGATCGCTCCTGAACCATTCACGCCGATAAGTGGAGAGATAGGCAAGCCCGGGTGTATAATGCAAGAGTCGGTTCACATAAGAAGACGCATCCTTCTTTTCTTCGATTTTCCCGTCAGACATGCTCTGAATTTCACCTGATGTATACCAGATAGATTGCCCTGATAATATATGAAGAGAGAACAGATGCCTATTTTATACTTCAGAGTAAGGATCAGGTATGACAGTACTATCCCTGTGTTCTTCTCTGTGTGCTGGGTTGATCCTTGTTCTGCTATTCGCCTGTGGAATCAGTGCGGATACCATTCCGCCGACTGACAAGCTGGATGGCTTTGATGAATTTTTCACTCAGAAGATGGCTGATTTTGATGTGCCCGGTGCCGTGGTGGGCATTGTTGAAAATGACACGGTCATATACCTGAAAGGATTCGGGGTCCGTGAACTCGGAAAACCTGACACAGTTGATCCTGATACCCGTTTTCAGATAGCGTCTGTTACGAAATACTTCACCGGTGGAGCCATCGGAACTCTGGTGGATGAAGGAAAACTGAACTGGGATACACCGGTTGCAGAGTATCTTCCCGGTTTCACCCTGAAGGATCCTTATGTCGGCAATCATTCTAACCTTCGTGATCTCCTGGCCCATCGGACCGGTCTTAGGCGGGATGGCGAACTGCTCGGAAGAATCGGAATTTCCAATGATGAGATTTTGTACCGGATGCGATTCCTTGAGTCAGATGCTGGATTCAGGGAGCGGTACCTCTACTCAAATGCCGGGTATTTCATAGCCGGAGAAGTAGCGGCACAGGCATATGGAAAGAGCTGGGAGAACCTTACCGATGAACGGATAATCGGACCACTCGGAATGACCAGGTCCGGGGCCAGGCATGAAACGCTGTACCTGGATGACAATCACATCACCGGCCATGCCAGTACTGCTAATGGGACATTGGAGATAATCCCCTTCGAAGAGGCATCGCTTCCTGCCGCCGGACAGGTGGTATCTACCGGCCGTGATATGACCCAGTGGATCAGGATGATGCTGAACAATGGCACGATTGATGGAACCGAGATACTCAGTCCAAAGACGGTACAGGATATTCATGCAGCAAGTTTCGTCGCCGGCCCATCCGGTCCTCTCCATGATCCGAACGGGGCGGTAGGCCTTGGCTGTGACTCCTATTACTTCCTGGATGAACGGGTCATTGAGAAGAACGGGGCACTTGATGGCGTCCGCTCAGTCGTTGTTCTCATTCCAGGGAAGAAGAGCGGGATTGTCGTAATCGCCAACAAGCAGCTGACGGCATTTCCTGAAGCGGTCAGGGATGAGTTCCTTGAACGGTATATCGGGAGGAGCGGAGTTGATCTGCAGGCTCTTGAATTACACAATCAGAAGGGCTGGAACTCTCTGATAAAGAATCCGGAGAGACCCGACAACCCCGGTCCTGCGACCATCAGCCCGGCTGCGGTTACAGGGATTTATGCAAGTGATTTGTATGGGACCATTCAGATTGACCTGGGCACGGATGATGAACATATGACTATCGGACTCGGGCCAAACCGATACGAGGGGAACATGGTCCACTGGACAGACAACACCTGGTACCTCTCATTCCCGAACCCGGATGATCTGGTCGGATATCTGACGTTCATTGCAGATGAATCAGGTTCAGTTACCAGTATTGAATCCAATGAGTTCGGACCGTTCACTCGTGCCTGAATCTTGAATTCACATTCACTTTTTTTTCCGGTTCCTGAGGATTAAGGAATGATATGGAGACCTCAAGATGATTTTATTGCTAACTGACGCAGAATAATTCAGATAATGGACATTTTCATCATCATTGGTATACTGATCCTGGTTATCATCATCCTTACAATTGGATGGCGGTATGCATCACAGCAACGATCTCTCCCCTGTCCGGTGTGGATGAAATGGATGCTGGATCCTCCGTTTGCATGGATGAGTGGCCGGACACGAAAGACGATTGAATATCTTGATGTCACCCCGGGTATGCAGGTTCTTGATGCAGGATGTGGTCCGGGAAGAGTATCAATTCCGGTTGCGAAGATCGTCAGCCCGACCGGGAGTCTTACGGCAATGGATATCCAGGAAGGGATGCTTGCAGAGGTAAAAAAGCGGGCAGAAAAAGAGGGGATTTCTAATATCAGATACCTGCAGGGTGGAATCGGAGAAGGGAAACTCGGGGAGGAGCAGTATGATCGGATCGTGATGGTAACGGTTCTTGGTGAGATTCCGGACCGTGAAGGAGCGATGAAGGAGATCTATGGAGCCTTGAAACCCGGTGGAATACTTCTCATCGAAGAGACGATCCGGGATCCGCATTTTCAGAGAGTACAGACGGTCCGGAACCTGGCAGGTGAGATCGGGTTTGTTGAGAAAGGATGGCACGGGAGCAGGTTTAATTATTGTATACTGCTTGGGAAAGAGTAAAAAACTCCTCCTGATTTTTTGCGGTAAATAAGTTATAACCGAAGGAAGAGACTCCATATATGGAGTTAACTGATTCGTCGTAACTAGCATATATCAGGGCTCAATTTGCTGAAAATTGATAATGTCCGCCCAATTCCCATTTTACCATAAAATACCAATTCATTCACTTTTACTCCGTATTAACCAAACGTTACCATAGAACACAGGAACCTCATCATGAAAACGATGAATAGGTAGCATGTATTCGAATAACCGCATTTATTGATGTATTTCTGATTCATCCCTGAAAAAATAGTGTTTTTCTTTTGTTCATACGACCTCCAAATAGCAGCAAAGTCAGTCTGGCACGATCTGAAATGTTCAACCAGACGAGGCTGAAGATGGTTTCTTCGGGATTATGCCGATCAACCTCAAAATTTTACTTTTTATGGTCGCCCATTTAAAAGGGCTTATTGGATTTCATTAATGCTCTCACATAGGGGGATCATACTGTGACTCCCTACTTTATAAGGCTCATAGTAGCGAATTAATACGAGCCAGATAATAAACTGCAAAAATTGCCTTAATGTTAAAAATAAGTTCAAATTAGAGAGACAGAATTCAAAAATTTCTACCTTAACAAATTGCCCAATATTTAAGAAAATAAGAGAGAAAAAAGCGAATATTAGACCTCCTCTTCTGTCCCCATATAATGATCCGGAGAAGTGGTTTAAAGAACAGAAGAAGAGTCATACGTGCTCCATCTATGAGGATGTGGTCAATCTGTACTCCCGGGAATGTTACGAGTGTGATGAGAAAACCAGCAGAGAATAAGGATTATCTGGTTTTCAGTTTTCGATTATTTGTCTGAATAAAGAAACAATACTTCTCAGTAACCGAAATTTCTTACAATTTTATCAAATATCCAACTCTTTAGTTCTGTAATATTTTTCAATACATCCAGATAATCAATGACCATCTCATGAGTTACAACTCATCAACGAAGTATCCACATTCCATTTCATGGAATAATGATGAAATTACCCCCCACAAACCCATGATACCCACAGAACACAAAATAAACAAATTAATTCTCGTCTAGAGGACAGATATCAATGGAAAACCATAACATACAATCTCATACACCTGAACCAATATCAGGAACCAAACCATCAGATCAAAACCAGATTCACCCCTCCCTGGATACCCTTCTCTCACGGTTCAAACCAGTAGAAATCTCTGATATCTCTCATGCAACCCTGCAAAACCGGAAAGAATCAAAATACCTGCTCACCACACATCAGGCTCTCGATCTCCTCAGGCACCTTCCGGAAACATACCAAATCTTTGAAGTAGATGGAAAACAGGTTCAGACGTATTCAACGACATATTATGATTCTCCGAAATTCCAGTTATACCTCGCCCACCATAACGGTCGAAAACCACGGTACAAGGTCAGAACCCGGTCCTATATCGGTTCTGACCTCACGTTCCTGGAGGTAAAAGAGAAGAAAAACACAGGACAGACGATAAAATACCGGCTTCAGACCAAGGGGCTTGTCACCAGGCTGGGATCAGATATCCGTGAATTTCTCACGTCATGTTTCCCTTTTGACTACTCACAGTATAAACCGGTGTTGATAAACGAATACAGAAGAATTACGCTCGTATCTGCAGTTCAACCAGAACGGATCACACTAGATATCGATCTGACATTTCGTTCTGGTTCAACGGATATTCTGCTCCCGGATATTGTCATCGCTGAAATAAAGCGAAGTTCTGATCATACCAGATCTCCTGCCCTTGAATATCTGAATACGATGAGATTACGACCACGGGGATTTTCAAAATACTGCATCGGAATATCACTGCTGTATGGCGATTTTGTGAAACATAATAACTTCCGGATGATTCTGCGGATTCTGAATAAACTCACCAATGGAGGACCGGTACTATGTTAACGGATACCTATGGTTCCTTCCTTGCCGGAATACTCATCAACCTTCTTGCAGCGGTAATCATCGCACGGGGAATCTACTACCCGAAAAAACGTGCCCAGGATTACATATTTACATTCCTGGCATTTTCAACCGTTATTTACCTGGTGATGGGACTGTTTACATTGGTCGAACTCTCTATCGGAGTAGGGTTTGGTCTCTTTGCTTTGTTTTCTGTTCTCAGGTACCGGACCGATACTGTTCCCATCCGGGAGATGACCTATCTCTTTGTCATGGTTGCTCTGCCGATCATGAACTCGATCCTGTATAATAGCGGGGAGATCGTGAAATTATGCCTCTCTGACTTCGTGATCATTGCCGTGCTCTTCATTCTAGAACAGAAATGGGGATTCAGGTATGATCAGAAGAAACTGATCAAATATGAGAAGATTGATCTGATTCGTGCCGATGAGCATGACCGGTTACTTGAGGACTTGAGAGAGAGGACAGGACTTGCTATTTCACAGGTTGAGATAGTGGAGATAGACTTTATCCGGGATTGTGCCGATATCGTGATTACCTATGAAGAGGGATCGTTGGTCATTTCGAAAAAGAATCCGGATTCAGATAACAGACCGGTTGAAGAATCCCATCATATTCATCTCTCTCCTGGAACAACAGAATAAATATCCGATAAGGTCTGTTGAAATTG
>CAZEWE010000005.1:0-30573 GCA_964515765.1 uncultured Methanospirillum sp.
TATTCTTAGATATAATTTTTCATTATCATTGTAAGCTTAACAATGTTGCGATATAAGTTTGAGGAATACACGAGCTCAGTTTTAATCAGTTAAGGATAGTTTTCATGTTTAAACAGTGATTCGATGAGTCGAAAAAAAGTGAAGATTTTAATATTCAGGGGATGCCAGGTTTTTTGATAATTTTTATTCATCTTTCCGTGATAATGTATCCTGATACAATAAAGCATTATTATCCTTCATATTCACAATTCCTTTGAGGGTTGAATTATCCATGACATAAAATATTTCAATCGAAGAATCCGGACCGGTAACGAACGCTTCGTCAACATCATAAAATATACCCGTTTTTTCGGTATCGAAGGTACTTTCAGCTGTCTGATTGTGACGTACCGCGTTAAAGAATTTGCCACTCTGTTTGGTAAAAGATACCCATTCATCAGATATAGGGCCAATATCGGATATTTCTCCATTCTGTATTACCCTCCGGTTATCAATCTTCCATTCACCTTCTAAATCCGGAAACTCAAGGTCTTGTTCGGGTAATGAACCCCCATTTTTAATTATTACACGGTCAATTACATGAGTCCCATCAGTATCTCCAGGTATGATGAGAACACTTTGAATGGAATTATTTCCTGTAATGGAACCAATCATAAATGCACCGTTTTCTGTAGTTGCATACAGTTTTCCATTATCTCCAATAGTCCCAGCAATCGGTATCTCAATCATGGTTCCATCCTCATCCTGGATTCTCTCAGTTCCTACCCAGATTCTGTCCTGCTGCTCTTCGATAGTCAGGAGACCGGTAGAACTAGATGAGTTTTTCCTATGATGAGAAAGATTCCATGTTCCTATCAGATCTGGAACTTTTTCCGTAGGAGAAGCCATTGTTCCATCTTTCACCAAGTGAAAGACAAGGATCATCAAGTCTCGTTCAGGAAGCAGAGTAAAAATATACAATTCATTCTCTGAAACAGTCTCTCCAAATGAAATTCCACTCCCCTCATTATCTATCTCAAAAGTCAGGCCATCTGGAGAGAATACACCGGAAAACACTTCAGTCAGATTCTGATCATATTCTGAATCGTAAAAAGACTGAACTCCAATAAATGCCTCTTCATCCTGCCCGGTAAATTGATATATTACCGGATATATGGGGTCATTATTAAATCCTTCAGTCGGTGTATAAATCTGGAAGTCAGTTGTTGTCCAGGAATCTGTTAACTTAGGAATCTCAACAGCAAGTGCCGGTGTCATTCCACAAATCAGGAGAAAAACCAGAATAGCAGTGATTCTCCAGAGAATATTTCGTGTGTGCGTCATGATATAAATAGATCCTATGCATGATACGAGATGAAAGTATCGATAAAAAATTTACCCTAAATCCATGATACCAAAACTTACGAAATAAACCATTATCCATATTTAGAATTACCATGGTCGATCAATTTTGGTTCAGAAGGAAGATAACGGAAACAACTTCTCTTGATAAAGATTTTTATTTTATATACCCATCTTCTTGTAATGATGAAAATCGAAAACTAATATCAAATATCTCATTGAAATCTGAAAGAACTAGATAATAGTTTTAAATAAATCAAATATATTAATAACTTTATGATAAAGAGTAAAATTAGTGGGATATAAATAATTTTACTATTTAATTGTACCTGTGGATTATGCAACGGAAAGTAATAAGATTAAGGAATCTTTTTTAAAAGGATGGTTACTCCAGTTAATTCATTCTCCAATTCATTACACTCATCCATTTGGCTTTTTATATAGTAATCAAACATATCGGCTTTATCAGGATATTTTTTCTTTAATTCACAAGCCCTAATTCTGATGTGTGATTGTTGTTCCTCATTTATGCGGGTTATTTCATCTTTTTCAGAAAATATTTCTTCAAGTAGTTGTACACCTGTAGTTTGAAAAACCTGAAGCCATTCATTTCTTGTCGGATATTTCCCTTTATATCCATCATTTCCATACGAATCATCAATGATGATATGTCCTCCCGGTTTTATTGTACGCTTTAATTTGAGAATGGTATCCTCTGGATCTCCAAAAATATCTCCAGCTGCACCAAGAATAACAATATCATTGTCAGTTTCGACATAAACTGCATCATGAATATCTCGAACAAAAAATTTGCAATGGTTTTCTACCTGATAATCCTGGGCTTTTCCTTTCGCATAATCAATAAATTCAGGAATAATATCTAAACCTTTTACCTGACATCCAATGACCTGGGCAATCTGAATACTTACAGCTCCCTTTCCACAAGCCAAATCAAGTACTTTTGTGTCTTGTGAAACCGGTATGTGCTTTTCGATCAAGTTCATAATGGTCCGGGGTGATGAACCTAGTTCCCATATGTCCTGTAACAAATAAGGGAGATAAGGGATAAGATCAATTGAATTCGCACTCAGTGATTTCGCAAGCTTCTCTTCTGATGTTCGCATAGTCTTATTCCCTCAAAGCATAAAAAAGTCAATAAAGTAAGGATGCAGGTTTCTATGTTTTTCATCCATGATAGGCATTGTTCAGCAATTACCAGGAGATAATACATTACCCTTTAATAATTACAACAACCGATATTTCATAAATAAGAGATATCATATGAATTTTAATGACGCTATGGTTGTAATAACCGGGATACTCTGTTTCCTTGTAGGAATCCTGATGGTTCCCGTGATAGATGCATATGCACTCTCCCATTTTGGATTCAACCTTCCAACCGCACTCATTGGGGTAGTAGATTTAATTCTGATAGTCGGTATTATCTATATTCACACCAGCATCGTGCTCTATAATCAGAAAAGAAAAATAAAAAGTATTTCAGAAGGCTTTACCAATATATTTAAAAATAAAGATCCGGTCAGGGAAGAGGAGCAATAATCATCCGGTCAAGTGACTGAATGGAGAGATTATCCCCTCCGGTAATCTCAACTCCTTTTTCTGATCGTTTCAGCACTAACCCTGCCATATCTTCAGACCCACAAAGCAAGTGCTGTTCAGGGTGAGTACCCCGCTGAATTGAGCAGTTTATTTCAATATGATCTCCTGCAGACACAACCATGGTCAGTCGTTTACTGCCAGGATGGCCTTTCGGCAGAACAACCAGGGGAGCATGATACTTCCTGATAAGTTCCAGAAGGATCACTGCCTGACCAAACTCTCCACCTTCAGGTGCGGAAACCACAACCAGATCTCCTGTCTCCAGATACTGACAATGTTCATCGCCGGTTGTTTCGATAAAGAGATGAAAAGGGGAGAGAACCCTTCCAATCAGAAGAAAAGACCGTCTGCTCTGAATACAGAGATAGCCTTCCCGGAGTTCTTTAATCATGCCGGAACGCAGTTATCAGAACCACAGGTTGGGCAGCGGACATTCTTACCCAGGGTGCTAAAGCTGCCACCACAGTCTTTACATTTGTAATTTTTCGGTTTTATTCCTTCATCAAAGTCAACATCAACAGGGCCGCCAACGGTGCACATGACAATTCACCTCGATACCATATCTTGACATATCCGGCAATAAATTATCTGTTTCAATACCCGTAACAATAGAGACTTTCTAACCTCTGGTAGTCAACCATACATTCAAATATTCACAATTCTTAGTCAAACGTATGAAAACCGGAGCTCTCATTCTCATTCTGCTCATCATCGGAATAGGAGTTTTCTGGATATATACCCTATTGGAACCAGGTTCAGTATCTCTTGATTCCTCAAACACACTGGCATCGGTGGAAGTCCGGAGCTATGAAGGTGAAGATCTGAGTTCATTTCGTGATTTTCGGGAAAATTCAATAAAAGGACCGCAAAAGATTTCAGTGGATGATTACCGGCTGGAGATATCCGGCCTTATTCTGCGGGGACAATCATTTTCATATCAGGAGATACTTGAAAAATTTTCTTCTTATAAAAAAGTTGTGACGCTGCATTGTGTAGAAGGCTGGGATGCAACTATTCTATGGGAAGGAATACTGGTTAGTGATCTTATCAAAGAAGCAGGGGTCAACCCTGCTGCAAATACCATTATCTTTTATGCTCAAGACGGGTATTCCACATCATTCCCCCTGCCTTACATCATGGAAAAACCAATTATTATGGCTCATAAAATGAATAATCTGACCTTGCCAGCCGAACGTGGATTTCCATTTCAACTGGTAGCGGAAGATAAATGGGGGTATAAATGGATAAAATGGATTACGCGGATAGAACTCTCTGACAATCCTCAGTATCGCGGATATTGGGAGAGCAGGGGATTTGGCCAGGATGCAGATCTGAACAAAGGATTTTTAGATTAATATGAACAGACGGGAGATTCACATCCAGGTGGCATATGCCCTGATTGCCTGCACAGTCCTGATGGTCATTTCCGGTCTTGGTATCACTGAGCCTGGTATCATCACCCCATTGACCTTTGGGCTCTTTAACAAATTCATATCTCTCCGGATACACACCTTTTTATGGGGACCGTTTTGTATCCTGTGCATCCTCCATATCTGGCTGACCAGGAAGCAATTATTGAAAAAAAAGTAACGGGCGGTACATGTGCAGAAATTATAGTTCAACCCGGGTTATAACCCCATGAACTTTATGGGAAGGTAACCGGTAGTACTGCACAAATGACGGACACAGTCTTTTAATGGCACTGAAAATTTTCCAGATGATATTCCGGGTAACAATCTCTTCCATACCATAAAAGATCGTCTTCTCTTCTATTCCCGCATCACGGATGATTCGCATGAGATCAATAATCTGCATATATCCGTAACTGATGGAGAGATGTGACAAGCCAGGCTCTATTGATTTGTCAAAATGCCATGAAAATCCATATGGCTCATCCTTGATATCCAGGGAGATAATCACATTCTCTTCATAAATGATCTCATTATTAAACATCGTACGGGAGATGTATGCCGGCACCTGATCTAATGATCGGGCAAAAAAAAGAGCAGTTCCCCGGAGATGACGGGCGGTCTTGTATGCACGAGTATATTTTTTGATAAACTGGTCATGTCCCATCGGTTTCATGGACCGGTACAGGGTCCGCTGGCCGGTGGTGTAGATTATAACGATTGAGAATGGAATTGCTGCAATTACAAGAGATAAATAACCGCCATGAGTGATCTTGGATACCGTAGAGAGGAAGTACGCGATATCAACCAGGGTCACAAGAATTGCAATTCCCATATAGAGGTATCTTTTTCTCTGAAGGAAGATGGCAATCATAAATGAACCGGTGATCGACATAGTACCCGTAACCGCAAGACCATATGCACTGGCAAGCCGGTCTGAGTACTGGAAGATGAGCAGGACACAGATGACCGCGATGCAGAGGAGCCAGTTTACAGTGTTGATGTAAATCTGGGTTCTCAGTTCATCTGAGGTGTAATCAACCGGAAGCATGGGGAGAAGATGAGTGGTGATTGCCTGGTATATGATGGAAAAAATACCACTGATAACCGCCTGTGACGCGATAATTGTGGCAATGATCATGAGCATCAGAAATGGAATATACAAAATATGAGACAAGGAATAGATCAACTCAAACAAGGGGTTGGCAACATCAGTATTCCTGAGTAAATATGCCGCCTGACCAAGATATGAGAAAAATACTGCAATAAATACAAAACCCCAGGCATATTGTATCGGCTCACGACCAAGATGCCCCATATCGGCAAATAATGCCTCAGCCCCTGTCGCACACAGGACAATCATTGATAATGAAAAAAAGCCCAGGATTCCGTTATGGAGAAAGAATTCTATTGCATATATGGGATGAATGGCAAGGAGTATCTCCGGGCTTAAGGCGACAGAAATTACACCAGAAATAAATAATGTCAGAAACCAGATGACCATGACCGGCCCGAATGTCCGTGAGACTCCTTCAGTTCCTCTCCTCTGAAATAAAAACAACCCCAGGGCGATAATAATTGCAAAGAATATGAGCCAGTCCTGGGCAATGAGTTCCAAACCTGGTATCTGCCTGACTCCCTCTACCGCAGAGAGTATTGATATCGCGGGAGTAATAACACATTCACCGATCATCAGGGAGATTCCAAGTGTTGCCAGCAGAGTGAAGACTGCCACACCTTTTGGTTTCTTTAAAAGCGGAAGAAGTATACCCTTGAGGACCAGAGTCCCTCCCTCTCCGGTTTCTGAAAGACGCATGGCAAGGAAGGTGTACTGGACGGTGACCATGATGAGAAGAGTCCAGAAGATCAGGGATACTGCACCCATAATATTCTCCGGAGTAGGCGAGAGGAAGAGAAATAAAACTGCAAGGGTGTAAATAGGACTGGTCCCTATGTCACCAAATACAAGTCCTGCAGCTTTTACGATCGATGTTTTTGATGGGTGTTCCATTTCTTACTTATAGTTCTTCTGCTCATTCAGTTAATAATTCCCAATGATCAGTAATCGATTATCAGGAGAAGACTAAAAAAAGATGAAGCAGTTATAAAAATCAGGGGCAGCGGATGTACCATCCGGTTTTTGTCTCGTCAAGCACTTTCTCACTGGTTTCTTTCGTAGCCAGGCTAACGATGATCATAGCGATACATGAGATAAGTACCGCATAAAAACTGAAATGAAGCGGGAGTTTAGCCACGTACTGGTAATATGCTCCAAACACTCCAGCTGACACGAGTCCTGATGCCATACTGACAATCGCACCCATTCGGGTTGCACGACGCCAGTATAAACCTGCAAGAAGCGGGACTGCAAAGGTGGAGAGCATAATACCAATCCCCATCCAGATAAGGAAGGCCAGCATCTCCGGGGGATTTAATGCAATAACCATGGTGACCAGTGCTGAAAGAACGACAACTATCTTACTGATGAGGAGGACCTGCTTATCAGGGGCATCTGGTCTGATTATCTTCTTGTAAATATCCCATGAGAACATAGCGCCGATTGTCAGCATGAGACGGTCTGTAGTTGACATGACCGCTGCAAGCACAATAACTGCGAAAATTGACCAGAGAGCGATATGGGGAATTGCATTTTGTATTCCGTAGAGAATGACAAAATCCTGAGCATTTGGGACATCCGGGAGAGTAAATGCTCCTTCCTGCACAAGGACAATACCTGCAAATCCTGCAAATTTCAGTAAAAACATGACGACGCCATAGATAAGGAATCCGAGAAGGGGGGCCCAGGTAAAGAGCCGGGCATCTTTAACCGCAAGGACGTTATTTATGACATGAGGAGCACAGGCAAGACCTATGATTAATAAAACTCCGAAAGAGACCAGGTATGCGGGAGTAAAGACCATCCCCTCCGCAAGCCAGGGCTGAACAAGATCCGGATTGACCGAAGCCATGAACTCATTGACATGAGTAAACCCACCGGCGTAGAAGATAATAATCGGTGCCATGATGACAACACCAATAATGAGGATGAGAGATTGTATGAGTGCGGCCCAGGCAACTGCATAAAGACCACCAATGGTTGTATATATAGTAACGACGAGGGTCGCTATAATTAGAGCCAGCCAGAGTGGAATTTCAAAAAGCCACATGAGGACGATAGCAATTGCAGTATATTGTCCGACCAGGTAGATGAGAGATACAATGATACCAGATACTGCGGATAAGGTCCGGAGAGCAGTCGGACTTTCATACCGGTGAGCCAGGTAATCCTGCACGGTGATATACCCGGTTGTACGGGTTATGGCATGGAGTTTCACTCCAAAGAAGATGATACAAAATGCAATGGAGAGCGGGACAAATATCTGTTCCCAGATGGTAGGCCATCCAAATTTAAACCCTAGGCCGGAGACTCCAAGGAGAGACATTCCGGAACAGACAGTTCCGATCATCAGGAGAACAAATACCCAGAATCCAAGAGATCTACCAGCTACCAGATAATCTTCAGTATTTTTAATCTTCTTGGAAGCCCAGGCCCCGATTCCAATCATCGCAAGACAGTAAAATAAGACAATCCCAATTGTTACAATATCGGCCATTATGCCTCACTCCTGAAATACAGTCCCCAGAGAATGAGAAGAATGGTACAGAATACAAAAGCTCCGCCTACAATAACAATAGTTTCTGTTGGTAACCCTAACATATCCATGCATCATTGTGCCATGCTAACATATAACAGGCTCGAATAGTGATGAAGTCCCTTAGCCATTAAAACCGGATTGACCCCATGAAACCCGATAATCCCTTAAATTATGGAAACTGAGTACGTACAATGAATCTCTCTATTCAAAAAGCGCAGACAAAATCTCTTTTATTCTGCTTTATTATCATGCTTCTTTGCGCAGCTCCGGCATCTGCTGGACTTGAAGGGCCGGTTGTGGATGCGATATCATTCTACAACCAGGCTGTAGATGCTGCGGCGAACGGTTCCTACGAGGAGGCACTGATCCTGATTGACAAATCACTTCAGATACAGCCTGATTTTTATCTTGCCCAGATAACAAAGGCCAGCCTTCTCGCTCAGAAAGGTGATTATTCAGATGCAGAGAGACTGCTGATTCAGGCAGGAAAATCTCATCCTGATAATGCCTATGTGCTTGCTGCACAAGCATCGCTATATGTTAAAACCGGACGGTACAAGGAAGCGCTGAAAGCAGCAGATACCGCACTGGAAAAAGATCCATCTCTGGTGGAGGGATGGGTAGTGAAGGGAACTGCACATGGCGGTCTGGGAGAATTTGAAGAAGAAATTAATGCATCAGAAAAAGCCCTTCAGTTAGATCCGGCACATCCCGATGCATTATCCAATCTTAAATTTGCGACAGAGTCCCTTAAGGAGCATCAGAGTAAAACCGATCAAGATGGTGCTGAGAAGACTCCTCTGTCAACACCCGTTGTTTTGGTGGGCGGCCTCTTCGCTTTGGTGCTTCGGAAGATGATGAAATAACCGCCTTTTCAGGTTTCTTTTTTGGTTTATCTTTTTTACTCACTGAAGGTTCAGGTTTTTGTACCAGTCGTTCTCTGGCACTGGAACAATATTCTGATGAGATATCAAGGCCGATAAAATGTCGACCGGTTCTGGCTGCAACAGCAGTTGTGGTTCCTGCCCCGTTGAACGGATCGAGGATTATGTCACCCTGAAAACTGAATAATTTCAGACATCGTTCAACAAGTTCCTCAGGAAACATTGCCGGATGATTATACTGTTTCATCCTTCGTTCAGGTCCGATTGACCATTTTGCAACAACCCATGACTTGAACTCTTCATCAGAGATATCTGCATCTTCGGACTTCCCGTTCTTTTTCAATGAGCCTTTACAAAAGATCTCGATAAATTCCCAGGTATATTTCAGATATGGACTGCTTGGACTTTTCCAGCTCCCCCATGAGGTATATTTGCAGTTGTAATTGTTCTTCTCCCACAGGATCTCTCCTTTCCAGATCATCTTCTGATTCATGAAAAAGGATGAAATAAGATGGTGAAGCGGAATATAATCTGAGAAAAGAGGCTGGACATTCACGATGAACCGTCCCCCGTATTTCAAAACCCTGATACCCTCGGTAAAGACCCGGTAAAGTTTATCAAGGTATGCCTTCCAATGAGCACTATCTCCGGATGATGAGTACTCAAGACCGAAATTATACGGAGGAGAGGTAATAATAAGGTCAACGCAATTGTCAGGGAGACGGGAGAGGATCTCTTCACTATCGCCACATATAATCTGATCCAGATATTCAACCGGAAGGGGATGTGATTGGTGTGAAAATGTATTCCCTTTTGCATAAAAAAAAGTCCCCCGCTCAGACTCCTTCTCTTTTCTTCCGGTTACTTTCCGCTCATCAGCATACCCGGCATAGACCCGCTTCCGATACCGTATTCCATAACTCCCGATTGCCAGAATCTTTTCAAGGAGCATTGCAAAGGGATTATCAGACCCTGCTCCGTAGTGTTCAGTCAGACCTGCCCCACTGATCAATTCATTGACCGAGTTTTCGTATTGAGACGGATCAAGTTTCCATAACCGTGCGAAAAGAGTTTGATCCTGATAGTCAAGTTCGATCTCTTTCCCAGAGTATTTTCTATTTAATGAATGAAGAATAGAGACCTCTTCGGGTAATAAATCTCGCGATAATGTGATATCTATGAGAACAGGCTTTGGTTTTTGTGTGACAGGATTATCCGGAGTCATGGAAAGATGGCTAATATCTCTGCTCTCGTACCATTTACGAGTACCTGATACCTGACCATCAGATGAAATCTGAAATGTTTATTAATATCCTTCTCCTGATAATACATCAGGTGAACCAGATTGAACATCAGGAAAAATACCGGGTTTGATGTTCAGTCTGCACAAGGACTCGTTTCTCTTCTTTTAAATATGCCCGGACCTGCCTGTATCATTGATCTGACCGGAACAATCATTCTCGCGAATCAAAAATTTAAGGATATTTCCGGGATCTCATCCGATGCAGGCAATTTGTCTTTTAATATATTAACAGAAGAAAGTCCGTTTCGTTCGATTGCTGAAGATGTCAGCGAGATAGGTAGAGGAACGCATACTTCGACTCACAAGAATGTGATTTTCCATTCCGCTGATGGTCTGACTCATTGTTTTCGGATTGCCATAACACTATTTCTTGATGAAAAGCAAGAAAAATTGATCTTTATATCCGGGTGTGACATTACCGCAGAATTTTTCCTGAACGCAGAGCAGAGCAGAATCAACACTCTTCATGACCTCATTCGGGAAATTATCGGTTCGCATCTTCTGGATCAATTTCCTGAAGAACAGATTCAGCAGATTATGAGCCGGGTCGGAGCAGTCATGAAGGTGCAGTTCTCATCATACCTTGAGATTGATGAAGTATCTCTTCCTCACTCCATTCAGGAACGGTATCTCTGGTCTCACCGATACGGATTTCTTATCGGAACCGATGTGGATGAACTCATAAATGACTCGGTTTTTGTCACTATTTTAGCCGAACTAAAAAACCATCAGCCTATTATCCTCAGAAAACAACAGACAACCGGATTTATCCAGAATTTACTAAAAGAGCGTCAGTGTGGTTCACTCGTTATGGTTCCTCTAATCAGGGATTCACATCTCACCGGGATACTCATCCTCTGGGATGTTGCAGAAGCACGGAGATGGATGCAGGTAGAGCTCACCACCCTGATGGTACTTGCCGGGATTATTGAAACTCGTTTCTCAAGACGCCAGATCGAAGGAATTCTAGCGAAGAGTGAGCAGAAATTTCAAAGTCTCATCGATCAGGTAGGAGACATGTATTTTATGACTGATAAATCAGGATATCTTATCAGGGTCAGTTCCTCGATGGTGAAGAACCTGGGATATCAGTCGGCACAAACCATGGAGGGAACATCTCTTGAAAATGTTGTCCACCCTCCTGAGTTCTGGCCAATTTTTCTATCAGATATCATCAGTGGCGAAGGGGTGAAGGATTATGAAATTCAGCTGATCACCCAGGATCAGAGGATCATTTATTCATCTATCAGCTGCCGGCTCATCTATGATGATGATGGGATGCTTCAGGGGATAGAAGGAGTAATCAGAGATATATCACGGCGGAAACAATACGGAGATCTGCTTTCAGACATTGAATGGAAACTTGAGCAGGCCCAGAAGATTGCGAGAATGGGTGTCTGGTCATTTGATAACCATCTGGAACGGTTCAGAGTGTCACCCGAAGTCTTTTCCCTCCTTGGTCTTCCACCTGACCAGAATTATGTAGTCATTGATGACTTCATTACCCGCACCTACCCGAATGACAGAGATAAATTTCTTCATTATTTCCCCCTTGCCGTATCCCAGGGAACAGACTTTGACTTTGAGTTCAGGATAAGTCTCGGGGAGGAGAAATTTAAATATCTCCGGATAAAAGGAAAACCCCTTGTCAAGAAAGATATTGTTCAGGGTTCTTTTGGAATATTGCAGGATATAACAGAGCGAAAGGATGTCGAAAATCACCTGATGAAATATGCAACAGAACTGGAACAAAAGACCATGGAACTGGATGCGATGCGGACCCAGCTCCTGGACATGAACCGCGACCTTGACTACCGGGTCCGGAAGAGGACTGTTCAGATAGAGGATCTCTTAAAACAGAAGGATGAATTTATTCAGATCATCGGGCATGATCTGAAAACACCACTTACACCCCTGGTTGCAATTTTACCCTATATCAGGAAAAAGATGACCGATCATGAGCTCTGCGAACTTCTGGATAATTCTATAGAGGATGTATCAACTATCAGAAAACTGGTCACTACAATCCTTGATCTTGCACAGATGAACAGTCTGTATATGATCTCTGATATTCAGGAGATCCGTATCAGGGAGATGATAGATCAGATAATCAGTGATAATGCATATCTTATCCATCAGAAAAGTCTGAAAGTAACGAACAAAATACCAGATGAGTGCCTGGTTTACATGTCACCAATGCATTTTGAGACCGTCCTTGGAAATCTCATTGGAAATGCAATAAAATATTCATTTATTGATGGCAATGTCACCATAAAAGCAATAGATCAGGAAGATTCAATAATACTCTCTATAAAAGATGAAGGTATTGGTATCGAACCAGAACATATATCCAGGGTATTTGACGAGTTTTATCGGGCTGATAACTCCAGACATGAACGTGGCTCACATGGATTAGGTCTTGCTATTGCGAAGCGGGTTGCTGAAATGTATCATGGAATTATAACGGTTGAGAGTGATGGTGCTGGAAAAGGATCAGTTTTTTATCTTCAATTGAAGAAAAACCCGGATGTATTTCTCAAGAAAAGAGAAGGACTTATTCAATCGATCCGACAACAGCAGGGGGAAGAAAATGGCAGGTAATACCGGAAATGTAATGATCGTTGATGATGATGCTCATGTACGGATAGCGGTGAAAACCATCCTTTCTGACGCGGGATTTCAAATAATTGCCGCAGAGAGTGGGGATCAGTGTATTGATCTCTTAAAGAAAGGATTTTCGGGAGTGATACTGCTTGACATCATGATGCCGGGCATGGATGGGTGGGATACCATCCGGGCTATTCTTGATAATAACCTTGAGCAGGGTATTGCAATTGTTATGCTCACCGCTAAGAATGCTCCTGATACAAAAATGATAGGTCTTCAGGAGTATGTTGTTGATTATATAACAAAGCCATTTGACAATGAGGATCTTATAGAGAAAACCACATTTATCATGGGTTTTGTCCAGGACCACGCTTCCATTGGAACATCTACAGAATGAAAATAATCATTATCGGTTCATCTACAGGCGGCCCATATATTCTGGAATCTGTTTTTTCTAACTTTCCAGTTGTGAATGCAGCAATTATTATAGTGCAGCATCTCCCTCCAACCTTTACCCGGACATTTAACACACATATCTCATCACTCACGAAGATGCCGGTTTCTGTTGCGAGTGAAGGAGAGAAGATTACTGAGCCACATATCTACATTGCTCCTGCCGGACAGCATCTTCTGATTAAAAATAACCGGACCTTTGTTCTGAACGATGATGATAAACTGCATGGCGTCCGACCCGCAGTAGACCGGACCATGTTGTCAATGCAAAAAAGAACAGATGATCCGATCATGGGTATCGTGCTCACCGGAATGGGGCGGGACGGTGCTGATGGGATATATTATTTACATAAATTAGGAGCCGTCACCATAGCTCAGGAACCTGCAACTGCACCCATTAAAAGCATGCCACAGGCTGCAATCGAGACGGGAGAGGTAGATTACATCTTCACACCTGAAAAAATTAAAAATTTCATAATTAACTTTTGAAAGAATTTCATTTTTTCTGTGACCACAAACAATTCATAAATACCCGGCTAATAGTATGACAGAAATATGAAATTCAGGAGAGAAATCATGAACCTGGAAAAAAAATCCCGCTTTCTTATACTCTTCATATCGATGATATTTCTGCTATCAGTACCCGTTCTTGCTGATGATGGGAATGTAACAAATCAGACAAACCTCACCACTGAGAATGAAACAACAATGGCAGAAGGGATCGAATACCCGGAGGATGGATTGAAGGCAGCGGAAGGTCTCGACTATGGTATTTCAGCCCAGGGGTATGCTGATGTCGGACGGATAAGCACCGGGTTTTCTGGCTCTTCCATAGAGGCACGGGGAAATAATCAGTCTCCCTCAGTAGTTATGTCGTTCTCAGATAAATCATCGGTGAGTGGATTTATCAAAAACTTTATGAAGTCTTTCCATTATGAGAGTGGAACGGATCTTTAATCTCTTTCAATATCCGTCAATTACTTATTCTTTTTTCTCATTATAATTCTGGAAAAGAAATGGAAGGAGAGCAGGAGAGTTCACATAAAGTTTTTTCACGAAATCAGCATCTGAAAAATCCTAATTTATACTTTAACCGGGAACTCTCATGGATTCAGTTTAACCGTCATGTTCTGGATGAAGCAAAGGATCATACTCACCCACTTCTGGAACGGGTAAAATTTCTTTCCATATTTGCAAATAACCTGGATGAATTTTTTATGATCCGGGTATCCGGTCTTCATCAGCAACTTCAGGAAGGAGTGACAAAAGCATCTCCAGATGGTCTCTCGCCCGGAGAGCAACTTGATGCCATATATCATACACTCGTTCCCCTGCTCGAAGAAGCGGTCAGAACCTGGAATGATGATCTTATTCCTGCTTTAAAAGAAGAGGGTATCTTCATCCATACCTATGAAACATTAAATGAAGAGCAGAAATATAATGTTCGAAATTATTTTATAAAAGAGATATTTCCCGTCCTTACTCCTCTTGCCTTTGATAAATCTCATCCTTTCCCGTTCATCTCCAATCTTGCATTAAATCTTGCTGTAATTCTTCGGGAACGCGGACAGAAAGAAGAATTATTTGCCAGGATTAAGATTCCGAATAAATTATTCCCCCGACTTATTCCGGTTCTCCCGGTCGGCGATGGACAGAATGGTCGTGGGAGGCATGAATTTATCTTTCTGGAGGAAGTTATCGCAGAAAATCTGGATCTTCTGTTCCCAGGAATGGATGTACGAGCTGCATATCCGTTCAGAGTGACCAGGGATGCTGATATTGAGATCGAAGAGGATGAAGCAGATGACCTGCTGGTTGCAGTTCAGGAGTCCATCGGTCGTCGCTGGGTAGGAAGACCGGTCAGGATTGAAGTCTCTTCATGGATGGATCAGTCGGTCTGTTCCATGATGGCAGAAAAAATGGCCGGATTCCCACATATGTTTTACCGGTTATCCGGACCCGTGGGGATGGCTGACCTGATGTGCCTGGTGGACATAAACCGGCCAGATTTAAAAGACACTCCGTTTATTCCTTCAGTTCCGAAAAAAATTGATAGCGAACCGAACCTGTTTACAAAAATCAAATCACGGGATTTCATCCTCTTCCATCCGTATGAGAGTTTTCAGCCAGTTATACAACTTGTAAACCAGGCTGCGCATGATCCTGATGTTCTCGCAATTAAGATGACCTTGTACCGGTCTGGTGCAAACTCACCGGTTATTCAGGCACTTCTGGATGCACGGGAGAATGGCAAGGCAGTATCCGTTGTTGTGGAACTCAAAGCACGGTTTGATGAGGAGAACAATATTGGCTGGGCTAAAGCGCTGGAACACGCCGGGGTCCATGTTGTTTATGGGATTATGGGACTGAAAGTTCACTCTAAGCTCTGTCTCATTGTCAGAAGAGAACGGGAAGGTATTGTCCGGTATGTTCACATGAGTTCAGGGAATTACAATGCAACAACGGCACGAATATATACTGACATTGGCCTTTTCACTGCAGATCCTGAGATAGCATCAGATGTTTCTAACCTCTTTAATGCCCTGACCGGATACTCAAATTATATGGCCTATAATCATCTGATGGTCTCGCCAAAATATATCCGGCGTGGAGTATTATCACTTATTGAACGGGAGATTCAGCGTCAGAAAGAGCATCAGGACGGACATATCATCCTGAAATTAAATGCCCTGCAGGATGCTGAAATGATCCGTGCCCTGTACCGTGCCTCCCAGGCCGGAGTAAAGATTGATCTTCAGGTTCGTGGGATTTGCTGCCTGAGACCGGGAATACCTGGAGTTTCGGAAAATATCTCCGTTTCAACCATCGTCGGACGGTTCCTTGAGCATTCAAGAATTTATTACTTCCATAATGGCGGGGATGAGATTGTTCTTATGGGCAGTGCTGATCTCATGCCACGAAACCTGAACCGGCGGATTGAAGTCCTGTTCCCAATCCTTGATCAGAAGATCAGAAAGGAGATCATCTCAACTATTCTGCCTGTTCATCTGAATGACTCCATTAAAAAGCGGATTCTCACTTCAGATGGGACCTACATCAGGGCTGCTCCGGAAGGGGAGCCATTAAATGCACAGGAATGGCTTATTGCCCACCGGGGTATCTGGAATGAACATTTGTATGAAGAGAATGGTCAGCTCCAAAAGAACATTGACATCTAGGTTTGATATTGCAAGGTAATTGATGTGAACACCGGTAATGAAAAGATTCTTGGGATCGATCCCGGATTTGCCAGATGCGGATATGGAGTTGTCGGGAAGGAACAGAATACTCCGGTGGCATATGAATGGGGATGTATTCAGACCACCCCGAAAACCGGTGATACTCCGGTCCGGTTACTCACGATATATGAATCAATTGAGAATCTTATCATGACCTACAAGCCGGTCTGTCTGGCATGTGAGAAACTCTTCTTTTCCCGTAATACCACAACCGCGATGCAGGTCAGTGAGGCAAAGGGAGTTATCATTCTGGCTGCTGCAAAACATCAGATACCCGTTTTTGAATACACCCCAAAGCAGGTAAAACTCGCGATTACCGGATCGGGTCTAGCCGATAAGAAACAGATACAGATGATGATTACACGACTTCTTCGTCTTTCAGAAGTACCACAACCTGATGATGCTGCAGACGGACTGGCACTGGCACTGTGTCATGCAAACTGGATGAGAATGAGATGATTGCACGAATCAGGGGTCCGGTTATCGGATATGAAACAGGATCAGTTCTGGTCGAGGCCGGCGGGATTGGATATCGGATACGTGTTCCGGAATCTGTGCTCTCTTCTTTCACAAAGGATCAAGAAATTATCCTGTATACGGAACTTATCATCCGTCAGGATCTTATGCAGCTCTATGGTTTTTTCACACCGGAAGAGACAGAGATGTTTCGCCTCCTTATTTCAGTATCACACATAGGACCACAGACCGGACTTGCAATCATCAGCAGGTTGTCTCTTCCTGAAATCTGTGATGCCATATCATCCAAAAAGCCGGAGGTTTTATCGCAGGTCCAGGGTCTTGGGAAAAAAGGAGCGGAACGAATCATACTGGAGCTTTCGAAAAAGGTGTCAGAACTGAACATTCGGTATCCTCAAATACCCTCCTCTGAATCTCCTGTTCAGGATACCGTTCTTGCCCTCTTATCACTGGGATATAGTCGTGATGAAGCGATGGCCGCAATTGAAAAATCAGAATTGGATAAGGGTAAGGTCTCCTCATCAGAACTTGTCAAAGAGGCACTGGTGTTCCTTCGGAAAAAGTGAGAAAACATGCAGACCAGATTTGTAAGCCCGGTGAACAATGAAGATGATCAGGATGAACCATCAGTCAGACCGGGTCTTCTTGAAGAATTCATCGGTCAGGACTCAATTAAGGACGCTCTCACGGTTGCGATTACATCGGCAAGGAAACGGAATAAATCACTTGATCACATACTCTTCTCCGGGCCTCCCGGTCTTGGGAAAACAACACTGGCACATATCATCGCCCAGGAGATGAACTCACATATCGAGACAACCAGTGGACCAGTTCTGGACAGGCCAGGAGATCTTGCAGCACTGCTCACTCCCTTAAAAGATCGGGATTTTCTGTTCATCGATGAAATTCACCGGCTGTCTCCGGTTATCGAAGAGATACTCTATCCGGCAATGGAGGATTATACCATTGATCTCCTGATAGGTGAAGGTCCTTCTGCACGGACAATTCAGCTCCCCCTGGAGCGATTCACCCTGATTGGTGCGACCACTCGTCTTGGTCTCCTTGGATCGCCATTCCGTGATCGATTTGGCATCATCCTGCGACTTGATCTCTATGATCCATCCGAACTCATGGTCATCGTTACCAGATCAGCCGGTATTCTTGGAATTCCAATCACTCCTGAAGGTGCTACAGAGATTGCCAGCCGGTCCAGAGGGACACCACGGATTGCAAACCGGCTGCTGAAAAGAGCGTATGATTATGCAATCGTCAGGGGCACGGGATCAATTGACCAGAATATTGCAAATACTGCCCTTTTTGCTCTCGGTGTGGATCAGAAAGGACTGGATATCCTTGACCGGAGAATTCTTGAGGTCATTGCCAATGATTTTGATGGCGGCCCGGTCGGTCTCAAAACAATATCGATATCAGTCGGTGAGGAACCGAGAACTATTGAGGATGTATATGAGCCATACCTTATCAGAATCGGATTCCTGAAAAGAACACCCCAGGGCCGGATGATAACAAGTGCAGCCCGTGACCATCTTGGAGAGACCCTTACCCGGGATCTCACCTCTTTTCTCTGAATTTTTCCTGCAAGCTTGTATCAGATAATGATCAATAGATCTGTATGATCTGGTTCAAAACCACCGGAATATATGTACTTCTATCACTGTGTTTTATCATAATCTCACCAGCACATGCAGATACGATATCAGCAGAAGTCGGAAATTTATCAATTCCATATATCCTTACACCCGACCTTTCTCTCTCTGATTTGGTAGTTCCCGAATCTGTTCAAAACGGTCAGCCCATTACCGGTTCAGTAATTGTAACCAATCGTGGTCCGGTTCCGGCCAGTCAAATCTCAATGGACGTGCTTCTTATTCAGAACAGAACACAAGGCACAAATTCTGTCTGGCTTGGAAGCAGGGGCACTGATGAGATGGCTGCTGGAACACGAGGGAAAATTCCATTCTCTTTTGATATTCCAATGGGGATTTTAGAAGGAGAATATTTCTTGAAAGTCAGTATTCGGGCATATGAACCCGAGTTCATTCTTTTAGATAATACTATCATTTCTGCTCAGCCCGTATATATCAAGAAAAATACTTCATGGAGAGGGGGGAGTCCAAATCTTCAGCTGAGTATTGATTCAATCAGCACGAATATCACATCACCCAAAGCACCCCTGACCCTCACCTACAATATCATAAATACAAATCCGGATACTGCAGGATCATGCAAGGTATTGTTTCTTCTCTCTCCGGATATTGGCAACATCACCGATGGATATCATCTGAGAGAAGAGCGAATCTTTACAATATATGCACAGATGAATGAAAGGACAATTTCAGAAGACCTGGTCCCGGAAAATATTCCCCCAGGCTCCTATTACCTGGTTGGAATTATCGATTATACCGGGATGATTCAGGAAACTGAGGAAACCGACAATATCTTTGTGTTTCCTGATCCAATCCAGATAACCTTCCCACAAAATTTCTATTCAGAGTCATACACCGATCAGATAACTGGTTACCTGTATCTAAAGACAATTAAATACCGGGAACATCTGGGACTTCCATCCCTCATGTTTGATACAGATCTCCGCAATCTGGCGATGGACCATACATCCGATATGATTCAAAGAGCCTATTTTTCCCATTATACTCCGGAAGGAATTGACCCAACCGGGAGAGCAGAACTCATGGGATATGAAGTAACACGAAGAATGGATGATGGAAGTATCAGGACAGGGATTGCAGAGAATATCATCAGGATTGCAGCAGGACATACAGTCGGGAAGGCATATACCGGATTTGTTGATCCGACAACTCCTGAAGATGTTGCGGATATCATGATGATAGAATGGATAAACAGTCCAGAGCACAATAAAAATCTCATCAACCCAACCATTGAAAAAATAGGTATCGGAACCAGATATGATGGGGAGTATTTCTATGCTACCCAGAACTTTTTTTAAATCCTATTTTGCAGACGTCTGATTCATCGAATTAAATATCGTGACAATGTCTGCATAATCTGCCCGACCGTTTCTGTTGAAATCTATCCGAAGTGAGAGATTACTCTCACCTATCCAGCGGAAGTTCTGGAATAGCAGAACCAGGTCATGCATATCGAGGTGACCATTTCCATTCAGGTCTTCAAACCGTCCATCATTATCAGTATCTTTCATCTCCTGAACCATCGATGTGTTAAAGCCTATCGGGATCATAATATTCGCGTTATATTCAAGGTTTAACTCCTCTGAACGTTCCGGATCACTGATGCGTGTGGTACTACTGATCCGTGCAGACGAGACTCCTGCTATTCCTGTCTGTGCTGATGCCTGCTTATAGGGGGATTTTTCTTCTGATGATGCGATGGATCCACTAAGAGCACAGGTCGGACTTCCTGACTTGTCCTGTCCTTCTCTGATTCGGGTCGCGACTGCATGTTCTGATGCCTGAATGGATCTATCTCCATCTGAAGTATACTCAACTATTCGTTCAGAGGATATACTGCCTGAACCTGAAATCTGCCTGGTTTCATTCGTCTTCCCTCCATTCGTCATAACATCCTGAACATACACAGCAGTACCTGAGCTGACTTTTCCAGAGTAGGTATCATTCTGACTGAATTTCTGTTCCATGATTGTTTTGTCATGGACTGACCCTGTTGCTGATGTCATCGCAGAGAGCTCCAGTTGTTCTCCGCCTTGATACAACCGGGTGAATGTAGTAATGAGACCTGAAATGAGGGTCCTGTCATAAAGGGCTACTTCACCAGATTGGGTTTTGGTCTTTCCATAAATTGTAGAAATAACTGTTCCTGCCAATCCAGGGTTAGAGGCATTACTCTGCGGTGTTCCAATCGTGAGGGAATAATCCAGTGTTCCATTCGAACTCCGGCTTGCCGATGCGAGTGTTAGATTCTTCGCATTCACTATTGAGAAAGAGGCTGACTGTTCACCGGAAATACATGAAGATGCAACATAGGGATCTCCGAAGCATATAGCCCCCTGAGTCTTATTTGAATAAACGTCGGTTGATGTCAGGACATATTCATCTGCTATCAGATGTCCTCCTGATGGACCGGATGAGTACCCAAGAACCTTCTGCGTTTCAAATCCCTGCCCTGATTTTTCTCCAGACATACTGACCTGTTTAGTCAGGGAGAGAGATCCACCATTGGTCATGACTGAGTCTGAATATACACCGGATACATTCGTCCCATTCCCATCAGCATGAGAAAATGTTCCGGTAAAACTGTCCCGGGCCGGCCCGGTTGTTTCTATAATAGTGCCAATTGAATAATCAGCAACAGATATGAGACATACCATACCTGACGCTACCATCAATCCAACCATTATGAAAATCCGGACACCTGACGGTAACAGATTCATGAACGCAGATGTAGTATTGATGCACGAAGTATAAAATTCGTTGTATATATTTTCGTTGATATTCGAAGGAGAGAACCTGGAATATCATCAGAAGGAACCAACGTATAAAAAAGGGTGAGAAAAATTCACGGAGTTTTTGAGTTTTCCAGATAATAGAGCTTCACTTGATGGTCCGGGTGATACCGCTCTTTTGATTCACGAAGACCGGGAATTCCCATATCACTTTCCCGATTGATATACAAAAACCGGTCTTTCAGATGTAATGCGGTCTGGATATTGACTTCTTTATAGATGCCTTCACAGTCAGGTAATGCTTTTTCATAATGAACCACTGCAGTCGTTGGATTTAGCTCTTCAAAGATTGCAATTCCTCCAATTTCTCCTCGTGGATTTACCGTGATGCCGGAAAAACCAAGATCATCAAAGTATTGAACAGCTTCCCTTATTGCATCTTTTTCATGTTTTAAAATGGTATATTTATCACATTCCCGCTGCTGACACCACTTGACCAGAAATTCCAGTACTTCATCCATATTTGAATCATTAATTAGTTCAACCGTCGATGGACACTTACGACGAAATTTGTTTAACTGTTTCCTGATTGACAAAAAGTCCTGGCCCGGGAGTGAAGACAGAATATCAGATTTATACACATAATCAAAAAAATCACGGTCTGGTTTTAGTACCAGGTCCGGATAGTTTTCCCTCATCCATGAAAACTGCCATGGCTCTAAAATAAGAAGCGGGGCTTCTTCACCAAGTTCTTGTGCAAGTTTTACCGTTGCATGAAAAACATCCGGTTTTAATGGTCCGATTGGAAACCGGTATGAGTGATAATTTTCAGTCTCACCCTTTATGATGAGACATCCATCATGTTCACAGATCTTATAATTACCATACGAACGCCAGCAGAATAGTGTTCCAAATGTATTTTCTGAATGTTCTATTGGACAATCGTGATAAATACGGTCAAAAATTTTCTTATCTTCCAGCTCAATCGGGTGAAAATCTTCTTCACTTATCTTCATTGTCACGCTCTTTCTCGTATAAAAGAAATATCTTTTTTTTATCGGCAATAAAATCAGATTGTTCATAAAATGGGCTGGTGTCAGGTTCTGCGACCAGAATTATTCGAAGAAGTCCAGCATCCCGTGCGGTTTTGATTAAAAATGTGAGAAGTTGATGCCCGATGCCCCGGCCTCTGAATTTTTGTAAAACGCACATATCCTGAATTATTCCGGTACTGATTCCATCAGAGATAATCCGCCCCGTTGCTACAGTTTCACCGGTTTTCTTATGAACGCCGATGCAAAACCGAAAACTTGCTCGTATAAACTCAGGCAGTTCACCAGGATCATATTCGTCCTTCCACCAACCAGCTTCTTTGTAAAGGGTAATTATCGTATCTGAATCCCAGACATCCACGATAATAAATTGAACTGATTCCATTGCGAATTATCAATAGTATTTGGCATGAGAAGTATTTCATGTAAATACATAGAGATCCTCATACAAATACAGAGGTACAATATATATTTTCATGGTTCTATACATAATCACTATCAAATATGGAAATACGCCGTGTTCAAATGACCGGAGGGTCATCCTATGTTATCACCCTTCCGAAAGACTGGGTGGAATCGACCCATATCAGGAAGAATGATCCACTGGGAGTTATTGTTCAACCAGATGGAACATTATTAATTACAAAAAATACTACCGGAGACCAGATTCAGCGCGTAAAAAATCTGGAGATTGATACCGGAATAGACCCTGATCTCTTTTTAAGACTCCTCATTGGGATCTATATCGCCGGATATAATGCAATTCAGATAACTACAAAGGATAGGATGACCGGTGCCATCAGAATGAAACTCCGGGAGTTTTCAAACATGGTTATCGGCCCTGAATTTATTGAAGAGACTGATACCAGCGTGCTCATTAAGGACCTTTTAAACCCGTTGGAGATGCCGATTCAGAATTCGATAAAAAGAATGTTTGTTATTGTAAAAAGTATGCATATCGACGCAATTGATGCATTTATCGCGCATGATTCAGACCTGATAACCGATGTAATTGAACGGGATAATGATGTGGACCGGTTATTCTGGCTCATTGCACGACAGACCAATATGATTATGCACAATGTTCACCTGTCACGAAAAATGAACATGAATATATCCGAGATGCTCCCGCATTTTCAGGTTGCACGTATTATTGAACGGGTTGGTGACCATAGTGTCAGAATTGCCCTGAATGCGAAAAAGATCCAGGGATCAGAGATTGCACAGGAGATCCAGGATCACATCAGGAAAGTTTCGGAAGGTGCTTTGAACACTTTTGAAAAGAGTGTTGAGTCATTTTTCACTCATGATCTGAAAAAGGCAAATAAAACGATTGAATTTATGCACCATCTGGAAGATTCATTCTCAAAAATTAATACAGAACTTCTCTCCCTCCCGGTCAATATTGCTGTTCCTATCAGAAATATTACTGACAGTATCAGGCGTTCCGGAGAATATTCTGCTGATATTGCAGAAAATGTGATAAATTATGAGATGATGTTTGAGAAAAAAGCCCTTTAATTATTTTATCTGATCCATATCACGAAGGAGGGTCTTAACATCAAGCCATATGACAAGTTCAGTGCTTTCTTTATCTTTATCCTTCACTTTTTTCTTAATGATGCCAAGAATGTGAGAAGACTCCTCTCCTGATGTAGCGGTCTCATCCACATGACTGGCATAATAGGTTGAAACGGTCAGAACATCATCAACCATGATGCCGATTTTTGAGTGTGTGATACGATCATCAAGAACAATAATTCTCGTTTCCTCTTCTGAAGCAGCATGAGTCGAAGTAATTGCCAGTTGCTGTTTCAGATCTATGATGGTGGTGATCTCTCCTCTGAGATCAATGATTCCTTTTATATATGACGGACTGTTTGGAAGTTTGGTAATCCTGGTATACTCAACAACCTCTTTCACATCAAAAAGATCTATTGCAAAATGTTCCTGCCCAAGGAGAAATTCCACTACCTGAAATGACTCCTCCGATCCTTCTTCATCAGTCTTTCCGGTGAATTTACGTGCAGATAATCCATTTAAACCAGAAGAGGGAGAAGGTGAGATACCCGGAATTGTGCCGGCCATGAAATACAGATAGAACGTTTAAACAAAAATAATATTTGAAAAAGCGGGGGGGAAGTTAGCATCCGCAAAAAACACATGGTCCGATATAGAGCCGGCCGATATTTATATTGTTAGATTTATCCAGTTCAGGCATTTCATCCCCACAATAGGACATAAATGAGCATGGGTCGATGACAGAGAACCAGTAGTATTCACCATTCCTGAGGTCTGCAGGTACTGGAACAGTAATCGTATTGGTCAGCTGTTCTCCGACACAAATACTGTTTATCTCCCAGACGCCTAGATATCGTGCCGTAGAGGGATCAAATGATTCGTAGGGAGAGATGTAATATGCAACACTCACATGGTCTGCACACGCATTCCCAATATTTGTGATGGTATCAGTAATATCCACATTCTCTCCCGGATTACCGCAGGGGAATTTTGTTGTGACATGTGTCAGATCAGGTATTCGAGCAGCCGGATTATATTCAACACGGACTGGTCTGTTCCCGGTCCAGAAATTATTGGCAGTATTTTTTTCCGGTGGACTGGAGGTTACGGTGATCTTTTTTGTCAGGTAATAAATCCCGGTGCGTGTCCCTCCAGGGACTCCTACAGTAACCTGTTCAGTCCGAGTCTCACCTCCTTTCAGATTATGGATAGTCCACCAGTCAAGATGCTCTGCATCTGATCCGGTATCATCTGATGAGAGGCGATATTCCACCCTTACGATCCCTGCAGTAGAGCCTCCGATATTGGTAATTGAATCGGTTATCTTTGAACCTTCTCCAATATACATGACATCTGGATAATCTGTTCTGACGGTCATAATATCCGGTTCAATCGATGATGGTACAGGTTCGATCACAGGTGTAATAGGGACTTCTTCTGGAATACTCACTGACAGCAAGATTGGATCTCCGGAAATCCAGTATAATGAAGAGTCTTCAGGGATGAGTTCCAGGGGAAGAAATGATGAGATCAGGAAATATTGTCCACCGGTCATATCCTCCGGTAATGAAAAGGTTGATTCAGTGATGATTTCATCATTTTCCGGTATAATGAGATTATCAGTCTCCCCAATAAAAATCAGGTCATCGGATATGAGACCAGATTGGGAAAGATAATAGGATAATTTTGTCTCTATGGGATCCTGTCCTGTATTATTTGTAATTGTGGAGCGAACAACCAGAGTTCCTGCATCATCTGATACTACCTGGTCATCAGTATACCCGGTAAGTCCCTCACCCTCACCCAAAATTTGAACTGATTTTAATCCTCCTGGTATATATTTCCGGGAATCATCCCACATGGTATCATCCGGATTTATCAGACGATTGACCTGATACACTCCCGGCTCAACATCAGGTGGAACAGGAAAAGTAGTGTTTATCTTTTTTTGTCCGCCCCTGACAAGGTTCTGAATTGAAACGGCCCCCAGAAATCTATCAGTTTGAACTCCTGCATTATCTTCTAATATATACCCTATTGAAACAGGCCCTGTAGACAATGCTCCCTGATTTCTGATAACATCCACTACCCGGAGATAGGTTCCAGCCTGAACACTCTCTGGAAGAGTCATAGATATCCCGTAAATTTCAGGGACAATACTGTCATCTGCCTGGACCCCAACGAGTGAGAATGAAAAAATTTCATTATTCCCGGAAACAAAAGGAATCACGGTAAATGAGCCGATAAAACAGAGAGAAATAATGATGAAACTGAATATCCGTAGATTATGATTCATGTATGAGGATATCTCCTGTCCGGTGAAAATCTTTTGGGAAAAATTAAGCGTCCCCGGAATACCGGGTAAGTATTCCAAGTACTGTAATTAAGGCTAGAAATGCGGATAATGGAGATAATGGAGTCTCTTCTTGTGGTGCACTTTTTAAGAGGAGCTCTTTATCTATCCGGTATTTGACAACATCCGGATCGATTGCGATAGCCATATCATACGCCATATGGGCTTCTTCATACCTGCCAAGAAGGCCGTACGCTGTTCCCATATTATCATAGGCCATGGAAGAATTCGGGACTAGCATAATTGTTTCATTCCATGCCATTATCGCTTTTTCATAATCTTTTAAAGCCGCATACGCCAGACCGGTATTGTACCATGCATTCGCAGAAAGGGAGGGATCTACTTGTTTTGCCTGCATCCAGAGATCAATTGCTTTATCAAGTGACCCTTGCGCATAATGTTCATTCCCAATCTCGAACAATTCTTCTCCGGAGTAAACTGGTGCACCTGATGCAGCTAAAACCAGCATGGGGATAAGAAATACGATTGGATATTTTTTCAGCATCCTGATACTCGTACCTATCTGTATTCTGCCATTGTTAAGATTCTTCTCCTTCAGTGAAGGGTAAACAAAAAAAGATTATGAAGATCCTGCTGCCCCGGTCACTATCTTCAGGGAAGATGCAATCTCTGAAACCATCTCAATTGGAATGCCCATAACCATTTCTCCTTCCTCGATTCCGGAGAATTTCCGTGAACCATCACACCCAAGAGAGAAATTTGGTGACCCGTACAGATACACCTGCGCACAGGCATCAGAACAAACTGACTGAATGCCAGAGAAATGAGAATTGATTCGGCCACCAAGACGATAGAGAGTGCTTTGTGCAATTTTTAACATCGCTTTTGGTTTTGAAATTATCAGAACTATAGTCGGGTCAAATGGAGTCTTTTCCAGTGGGGCATATAAAGTAGCATATGTTGTGAGCGGTTCCACATGGGGAACGTGATCAATGGTTCTTTTACATGCCGGCCAGGATTCAAACTTACCGAGTTTGTAATAAAACTCACCCGATTTGAGAGTCGGAGTCAGTTCCCGAAGCCCGAGAGCCCAGGAGCCGCCCATACAGGAATGATTGTCTACGGTTGCATAGAAGATCTTTCCTTCATTCCTGGCCATTCCTACCATCTGACAATGACGTACTGTTTCTGAAATATGAGTCATCCCTTCAGGGATATCATCGGCAGTTTTACAGAATTTGAATGCTACAGGGGACCCTTCAAGATTCAGAGTCTCTTTAAAAATTTTTGATACTTCAGCATAGTCAAATCTGGTTCGTATAGTGTCCTGCATGATACTCAGTCCTCTCGTGCATATCTTACAGGGAGAAAGTTAAACCTTTCTTTTTGCCTACAGGTGACGGAGTTTCCGGTTAATCTTTTCAAAAAAATTCTGGCCGGCATCGATAAATAATGCAGGACTTGGACTTTTTGAGAGTTCTATGGTACAGTTGGTCTCAAGATGCATCTCAGTCTGACCGTCAATGACGAGTTTAGCAGGTTTTGTAGCTTCCAGGGTAATTGATACCGTCCTGGATGAATCAATGAGATGTGGGCGGTTTGAAAGCATAAACGGAGCAAGAGGAACCATGAGAAATCCTTCCACCCTGGGATCAACGATGGGGCCACCTGCACTCATGGCATATGCTGTTGAACCAGTCGGTGTGCTTATTATCAATCCGTCAGCCCGGAACCGCTCTGCAACTTTCCCATTGATGTGAATAAGAAATTTCAGCATTTTTGCCGGCCGGTCCGTAACAATTAATGCTTCATTCAGGGCAGTCCCGATGTTCTTCCCATTTATTCGAAGTTCAATCCGCATCCGCGCTTCTAATTGCAGGGGCTTTTTGAGTTGAGATACAAATGAGGTGACATCTTCAGGTTCAATGTCTGCCAGGAATCCGACTTCCCCATAGTTGATTCCAATAAGCGGAACCTGAACAGGCATTTGCTGTGTAGTCAGCAGAATTGTCCCATCTCCTCCAATGACGATGACAAGGTCAGGTGGACGAGCTGAATCAAAGAGTGGCGGTGCATCTCCCAGGAGGTTCTCTTTGTACGTGACTGTAAAATGTCCATAACTCTGTAACAAATTCTCCAGTTCACAGGAAAATGAGTCTACGTGCGGATCGCCATACCGGTTGACTATAAGGATATTCATTGCTGTGGACAATTCTGCTCACCGTAGATATTCAATCACTTTTTTATGGAGATGGGCATTTGTTCCGACAAGACAGTTGCCAATACTCACCTCATCCGGAAGGGTAAGAGGGTTTCCATCCCGGTCACTCACTATCCCGCCTGCTTCCTGAAGTATCAGTATGCCTGCAGCAGCGTCGGTTGCCCTGAGTGTCCTCCGGAGATCAACAAAACCATCGATCTTGCCTGCGCCTACATAGGAGAGTTCCAGGGCTGATGCACCAAACTGCCGGAACCGCCGTATCTTTCGTATAAGGTGAATGACCCGATCATATTGGAAATGCTTCCCATATACACTCATTGCACTCGCCTGCAATTCGGCAACGTCTGATACTTGAAGAGGAGTTCCATTCAAAAATGAACCCCCCCCTCGTTTAGCCGTAAAAATATCTCCACTCGATAGGTTTCCGACAAATCCTTCTTTCAGGTTTCCATCTTTTACATATGCCAGTGATACGGCAAAAAAGGGGATATTCATGAGGGCATTATAGGTCCCGTCTACCGGATCTAGAAATATTGTGCCGGTATTTCCACCAATATCCACTTTTCCGGCTTCTTCACTAATGAGAAGATGACACAGGCGCTCCTCCCTGATGACAGAAACTGCAATATCCTCTGCAATTTTATCAATATATTTGGTAGGGGTGCCATCTGCCCCGTTTCCGGTGATTACTGCGGCTTCCGGAGTCCCGATGAGTGGAGTGATGGCTGATTGTATTGCGGTGAAAATGCTGTGGCTGGCTTCATAAAAATCCATAGGGGTTCCCTGAGCTCAATTTCGGACGGTGTATTTATGTAAGGGTGACACGTAAATATAACCAGCTTTTCCCAAGGTGTTTTATGAAAGAGCAGACTGAAGTTGGTAAGCTGAAAGAAGGTAAATATCTGTTAGTTGATGATGAACCGTGTAAGATCCTGTCAATATCTGTATCCAAACCTGGGAAACATGGTGCTGCCAAGGCTCGTCTTGATGTCGTCGGTATTTTTGATGGTGTCAAGCGGTCAATTGTTCAGCCCGTATCAGCAAAGGTATATGCACCTATTGTTGAGAGAAGAAACGCCCAGGTGATTTCTATTGCCGGGAACCTGGTTCAGATGATGGACCTTGAAAGTTTTGAAAATTTTGAGGTTACGGTTACTGAAGATGTGAGTGACAGAATAGAAGCAGGTAAAGAAACGATGTATATCTATTCTATGGAAAAAAGAAAGATCGATTTCCTATAATTATTTAAGAATTTTGATGAAAAATAGGAAATTTGATTAACTTTTTATTAAAATTTTTTCCCTGAAATTTTTTTTTTAAAACCGAAAAATTATCGGAGTTGAAAATTTCCAATCAGGGCCAAATTTTTGTAAATTTATATCAATTGGAACAATTTTTTCAAAATCATTTCGCTTTACAATTATTTGACCTTTAACAACTGCACTAATTGCCTGATTTAATGATCCATCACGATTGTATTTTCCTTTTATCTGAACATCATTAATAGCAATATCTTCAATAACAAGCCCCCCAGCACGATTTTGTTTATATTCTGCTATTAATGTTGAAAAAAAATCATTATTTGAATTATCTAATAAATAAAAAGAAGATAAATTATTGTCAGCATATAATATATTATTATATTCATCTTTAAATGAAACAACATTATTCTTGATTTTAATTATTTCAGTTGAAGAGAGATTATCGGTTAATTGAGTAGTACCAATAACCTCTAATTCCGGGATTTCTATTTTTATATTATAGGAATCTATTCCTTGGGAAAAAATTTGTAAGGAATAATTTCCAGCACCGTAGATCCTCACATGCCATGGCCGGGGATCTTTTAAGTTTTTCCATTTTTCTTCCCACTTATTTTGATACTCATCTGAATCGAATTCCTTTTTCAAACCTTTTTGAATCATTATTTTTTCAGCTTCAGATTTGTGTTTCGCCTCATTCCACTGTAATGGATCAATGCCACCAGGTGGGGTTATCTCGATTTCTGAAAAATTTTTTAAATCCTCATTTTAGAGAATTAACAAAAAAAAATATTTCTTTG
>CAZEWE010000005.1:30583-31245 GCA_964515765.1 uncultured Methanospirillum sp.
TAAATCCTCATTTTTTAAAATAATTTTGAAGACTGGTTTTTGATAGCCAACAGATTCAACTAGAGAAGGACGGATACTTTCTTTTGCAACTTCATATGGAGGGTATTTATTAGGTTCTTCCTGCATAGTTTTTGCAATAACTGTATCCTTACTAGGCCGAAATTCAGTTTTACTTTCAGAGCCTTCTTTCTTAATGCTCATAATTGAAGGAATCGAACTTCCTTTTTCATAATAAATGATTGGTTCTCCTTCATAGAGAGTGAGGGGTTCTTTGTACTCTCTATTAAATTCGAATAATTTTTCATCTTGTGGATTAGCAATTTCTGTTTGGAACTCAACTGTGTAGATAATGTCCCAAAAAGGATATGGGATATTTAGTGCTTCAGTATTAACACTTCTAACTCCACCAAAATTAGAGTAGGTTTTAAATTTTACATCCTTTTTTATTGGATCTACTGGATAAGATCTTCCGGTATAGTAATCATTAGAATTCGAATATGAAGAAACAATAAGTGGTTTTGGCTTCCCATCCCATGTGGGTTCAGGTGAGGGTGTAGGAACTACATGGATTACATGTTGAGTATTATATGTAATATTTAATTCTGGATCAAAAATTTTTACAGTCCATTCCCCTTTCGATAAAGAAACATTTTTTCCT
The DNA here is from genome assembly GCA_964515765.1 of uncultured Methanospirillum sp. Lineage (GTDB taxonomy): Archaea > Halobacteriota > Methanomicrobia > Methanomicrobiales > Methanospirillaceae > Methanospirillum. The sequence continues at coordinate 31,242 of CAZEWE010000005.1, forward strand.
ATTA
>CAZEWE010000006.1:0-31181 GCA_964515765.1 uncultured Methanospirillum sp.
CTCCATCTCTCTCTCCTCTTCCAGTGCCCGAACAAATGCCACTAAAAAATTATGCCGCCTTTCTGCCATCTCCCTCCCGGTCCGGGTATACATCAGATCCGATAACCTGAGCAATTTCTCATGCATGTGATCGAGCCCATCAGTTATATCCCCGCCATGTTCACCGGCTGAAATGAACGTCCGGGCAATACCGACTGCTCCCATCGCATCCAGTTTATCTGCATCAGAGAGGATCTTTGCCTCCAATGTCTCCGGCACAAGAGCAGTGCTGAACCGGTGGGCCTTGATAGCATGCACAATCCGGGATATCTGCTCCTGCCCATATGATATTCCGGTCAGGTACTCCTCTGCCATCTCTGCCCCTTTCACCTCATGGGGAATACCTGTCCTCTTCTCCTGGGGCCGGGCGATATCATGGAATATCGCAGCGGGAATCAGGATGTCCATCTCTGCCTGCTCCGCTTCTCCGATGATCTCACAGAGGGATACCACCCGGAGGGTATGATCAAACCCATGGGATCCCGGCTCATCAAGGACCTCCTCTACGAATTTTTTCATCTCGTGAAATTGATCGTTCATGGCTTTTTCAAAAGAATCTGATGTTCAAGCAGGCTGTGTTGCTCTCGAGCGATAAGAAATCCGGCAACCTGTGCATCCTTCATCTCCTGGCTGAACTCCTCCTTTTTGACATGCCCTTTCGGTTCACTCACCAGAAAGATCCCGCCAGGCTTTAAACAATCAAACACCTCTGCAAACAATGCCCGGGGAGAGGGAACCTCATGGACCATATGAAAAGCGATAGCAAAGTCCACGATTCCGGACTGGTTGAGATGAAGCGTTTCAGATGCGGTCTTATGTAGAACAACCCGGTCAGACAGCCCCTTTCGGTTCATCTTTGTTTTTGTAAGATCCAGCATTTCAGGCTGAAGATCTGCAGCGATGACCGTTCCCTCCGGTCCCACCAGGTCGGCCATGACACCGGTGAAAAACCCCGGACCACACCCGACATCCAGGACCGTCATTCCTGACCTGATATGTGGTTTGAGCAGCCGGTTCGGCCTGATTAGAAGCGACCTCAGTGGATTGTCAAGCATCCTGGCACGTTCTGCCGGACATACTGAATGAGCCATGCGTATAGATTTCTTTTTTGACCGATATCAAACCACAAGAAAAGGAAAAGAACCGGAGTGACCAGGACAGTGATCTACCAGCTCCGGTAGAAATGAATCGGTTAATCCATCTCAAGATCGATCTCAATACCGCCGATGACTCCAAGAGCCAGGTTATAGACAAACGCAACGATTGCCCCGCCAATAAACCCAAATATTGCACCGACGATGATCATCACAACAAGGGCCACGATACCGGTCCCGACTCCCATGCCGATGTCCCCGGCAAGTCCCATTGCACTTCCCATGCCAAGAGCCATAACAATACCCATGAGAAGTCCGTAAATCACTCCAATGACCGCACTGAACTTTGCAACACTCAGTACCCCAAGGCGTTTGATGACGGTTTCTTTGACGACCATAATCTCACCGACAAAACGTAATCCCTTCTCCTATTTATATGGATCGTGGGGGATCCCGGCTCTGGCCTGCTCATTTCCTGCCTGTGCATGATGTCCGATTCATAAGAGTAGGATATATCTCTTTCAAACACGATGGTCATATAGGTTATGAATAAAACGAAACAACGGGTTGAAGCATTTTTTTTCACCAACAAAGGCGGGGTCAGATCCAATAACGAAGACGGACTGGTCATTCCGGGAACACTGATCTCAGATCTCTCCATGAAAATTCCCGAGTCATATAGTGGTGAGGTGATGAATGCCATATTCTGTGTTGCAGACGGAATAGGCGGGGAGCAGAAAGGAGAAGTGGCAAGCCAGCTGGTGCTGACATACCTTCGGGATCACTTTGCCGAGATAACCGATGAAGAGAGTTTTAATTCGGTTGTCTATGCTGCAAAGGATCAGCTGGAGGCGTATGTGGAGAAGAATCCGGAGGCTACAAACCTCGGGTGTACCCTTGCCGGAGTCATCATTCAGGAAGAAAAGGCCCATGTATTCAATATCGGGGACTGCCGGGTCTACCGGATAAACGGGAAATTCTTCGAACGGATAACCAGGGATCACTCCGTCGTCCAGCATCTTCTTGAAGAAGGAGTAATCACAGAGGATGAGATGAGATACCACCCACGGAAAAATATCGTCACCTCATCCATCTCCGGCGACGGCATAAAGGACTCAGTCCATATCTGGTTCAAGACCATCGGGCTTCGTGACCAGGACCAGTTCTTTATCTGCTCTGACGGGATTTGGGAGTGTTTCTCACAGGATGAACTGGAGATGATCCTTCAAAAGCATCCCGGATATGCTTTCCTGGATAAAGTGCTCGTCGCCGCCCTTGCACGACAGTCATCAGACAATGTAACGGCAATTCTTCTCTCAACCAATCAGTCATAATGAGTTCCCTGATCGTTGTAGAAATCGCCCTTGCACACTCTGATGATGACTCTGCCGGCCAGTCATTGGAATGGATAGAAAAGCGAATCCATTCTCTTTTATCCAGCGGAGAAAGACGGTTTGAGACGCTGACAAACAAGAACGAGCGGGTCATAAAACTACACGAAGAACTCAATGAAATTGCACAGCAAATCCTGACACCAGATTATCCGGCATGGAAGTCTCCTGAATCATCCAGAAAGACGATGGAGTTATTCTTCCGAAAGGCGGACCGGTTCAGGATTGTGCTCATCCAGCTCCTGCTTGAAGATAATGAGATGCGACTTCTTGAGGAGATGTACACCCGGGAGATAGATAGCATCTTAAAGCGGCTCGTCTCCGAATCGTTCATCAGTGCTGAAAATCCTGTATACCTTGAATACACCCGGTCTTTTGAGAACATCTCACGGGTTGAGGTTCAGTCTGAACGAATAACTTCCTATAAATCATTCCTATCTGATATTGCCACCCGGTACCATACCGACAGGCATGCACTTCTCTCTCTCCAAAAAAGGGTAGATGAGGTAAAAAAGGAGGCATCATCTCTTGAAATGAAAAATATCTCCCTTCCTGACCTTGAGATCCTTCATTCATTACAGGGCCAGCTCACCTCTCTCTCAGATACTCCGGATCTTCAGGCCAGGGAAGAGCAGCTCAGCAGGATTGAAGAGCAGTTATCAGCCCTTGATCACCGGATATCTGGAATTGAGCACACAAACCTTGGAGAGATCTCCCGTGAGGAACCGGATAGTGAGCAGGAAAAAGAAAAGATTGCTCATGATGTGTCCATGGACCTCCTGACCATGGAGGCGGATTTTTTTCACGGGCGGATTGGATTCTTTGATTATGACGAGACGGAGAGTTCAGATTATGAACCGGTTGCAAAAGAGACGACTCCTGAACGGCTTGCCCTGCAAAGGGAGAACCTGCAGCTTGAATACGGGCTGTTAAAAGAGAAGATCCCGGAGAAGACGGTTATCAGGGAGGAACTAGAAGAGATAGTCCAGACCCTCTCACTGGACCCTGATGCCGGTGCTCTTTTAGACGCTGCCATGATCCTCTATCATGAACCCTTTCCTGAGCTTCGCGAACTCTCGGTTATCAGAAGACAATATGATGCATATTATCTGCAAAAAAAGAGCAAGTCCCTCTCTGATAAGCAATGGGGAATGGTCATCCAGGTTATTCTCAATGCCATGAAGGGCAGGGGATACCGGGTCAAGCCACGGAAGATGACCAACCTTCGCGATTCATTCCGGCGGGGAAACATCGAGGTCTTCAGTCCGGTATCCCATTACTCTATTATGATCTCCATCAATCCCCTCGATGAACTGGTATTCAGACTGGTCAGGATCGTGGATGGTCTTGATATTGATGAACTTGACCCTGACCAGATCAAAAAGGATGATACTCATGCAGCAGCGGTCTGGAGCCGGGATTACACCATCCTGCAGGATGATTTAAAAAAGGAACATATTATTTTTATTGAGCGTTTGAAGAAAAATCCGGATGAAGTGCCCATTTTGCAGCTCACCAGGTTTGACATCCTGACTGATGAGCATATATCTTAATTCTATAAACTCCCTATACATGGTATCCGGAGCCAGGTATGATACCGGAAGATGTTGACAGTCCTGAGAAGCGAGGCAGAACCTTACGGGACGGGCTGACATCTCAATCGGAACCTTCCCATCCGGCAGAATCCGATTTTGCAGGGTCTGAATCACAGCGGGATTTCAGAACCTACCGGATCATGAAACAGTTTCCGGCAACCGGCGGGGAGGCTGACATATGGCTCATTCAAAAGGACCGTCTCTATTATATCCTGAAACATTACCGCCTCGGGATTGAACCAAAGATTGACGTATTGGATCAGGTCAGTCACATCTCACTGAGAAACCCGAAGAATCTTATTAAGATCATCGATTACGGGTTTGATGAGGATTCAGAACGGTGGTATGAGATCCTGGAATATGCCCGGTATGGGTCTCTTCGTGACCTGGTTCAGAAACAGTCCATCAATAATAACACCTTCAAGGCCATCATCGAAGAGATAGCATTCGGCCTTGATACCCTGCATAAAAATAATGTTCTGCACCTGGACTTAAAGCCCTCAAATATTCTGATCCGGGAGCTCCGGCCACTCAACCTGATTCTCACCGATTTTGGGATCTCAACTCTGCTGGATAGCGAACTGTCCCGGCATATCACCTCGACCAAAGGAACGCCCATGTACTGGGCCCCGGAGCAGCTCGGGAACGTGGTCGGGAGGGAGTCGGATTACTGGGCACTTGGTGTTATTGCTCTTGAGCTGACCGAGAAGAAGCATCCGTTTGACGGGCTCAATCACAATCTCATCCTCTCAACCCTGGCATCACGGGGCATCATCCTCTCTGAGCAGATAAACCCTGACCGCCTCATTCTGCTCAAAGGGCTCCTTACCAGAAATCCCAAGAAGAGATGGGGGAAACGGGAGGTCTCGCTCTGGCTGTCGGGGAAGCGGAATATTCCGGTCTTTTATGAGGAAGAGCATACCGGCAGGATGGGCATCTCAAAGCCATACGAGTTTCATGATGAGAATTACTACAGCCTGCATGATCTCATGTATGCCTTCATCGGTGACCCGGTCTCCTGGGAGGATGCAAAGCGGCATATCGGTCGGGGGTACCTGCTCAGGTGGCTTGAGGCAACCGAACAGTACAATAAGGCGGTCACCATCTCCAAGTATATCGAGACCTACCCGAATGAAGATGAACGGCTCCTCTTTATTGCTGCTGAACTGAACCGGGATATCCCTTTTACCCTGTTTGGAAAGGTCATTGACATCACGAATATTGTCTGGTTTTTAGGCAGGTCTCTCAATCGTGAACAGGATGAGAACGAGGAGCGGATCATCATCATGCTCTTCTCCGGCGAGATTGAGGAGATGTACACGAAATTCCTGGAGATAACAAAGCAGGAAGTAAAAAGTCTCTTCTTCATGCGGCTCTTTTCCTGGATTAAGAGCAACCCCCGGGGAACAACCGAACGAAAACGGCTGTTTCAATATGCAAAAGTACTGCATGAACGCGAACTTGCCGGAATCCCGACCGACTGGAGTGCCAAGTCGGTGGTTGCCATCGTCTCCATCTATCAGAATTTCATCAAATTGTCTGCGAAATCAGATGCAGATGAATGTAAAAAGGACATGATAGCCGCTGCAAAACATGCCCTTGCCGCCCAGGTCATAGAGCCTGATCTCCTGGTTGCCCTTGCCTCTGCATTTGAAGAGTTGCAGGATGAAAAATCAGGGAAACTTCTCCTGAAGAAGGCCTATAATCTTGATATCCGGGTTCTCACACTCCTGTTCAACAAGAGAAAAGGTCTGCCCAGATTCCGGTTTTATAATGCTCTGAACCGGGAATACGAAAAGAACCTGATCTCCATATCGGCTGATCCCTGGAATGAGACCGCAACATTCTGGAAGGAGAAGTATATCCAGTACTATCTTGAGGACAACTTCTCTCTTGCTCTTTCAATCTCCGAGCGTCTGATTGAGATGGACAAGGCGGGTGCTGTCGGATGGGCGATGCGGGGAATGAGTTTATTCAAGCTGAAGAGAAGTCATGAGGCCGGCTTTTGTTTATCTCATAAAGTCATTCAGACGTCTGATGACCCCCTGATCACATGGCTTTTGGGTGAGCATCTGGAGGAGACCGGGAACACAAACGGGGCTGAGCAGAAATATGTTCTGGTTCCAATGGTTCATATCGCACAGCCATTGCCACAGATTGGTCTTGCGCGGCTTTATTTTAAACAAAAGAGGTACTGGGAATCCATTGAGATCTGTGATAAGATCCTGGCTGCATATCCCGGACTGCCAAAGGCGTTGTTTTACAAAGGCGAGTCTTTGTATGCGATCGAACGGGTTCCTGAAGCACTGCAGTCCTTTTTAGGTATCTGTGACAATCACCCGGACCATCTGCAGAGTTGTGTCAAAGCATCACGGTGCTATCTGAAACTGGGCGATTATGCAGAAGCTGACAAATACATCACCGGGGTTATTGAGAAGGATGAGACGATAATTGAAGCCCTTCGTATCAAGGTGTTCATTCTTTTAAAGCGTGGTGCAAAAGCAGAGGCCCGCCTGTACCTGGATAAGATCCTGGTTATCGACCCGGAGAATGAATGGGCTCAGAAAATGCTTGCTATGAAGTAAGGATACTCGCTTTTTGTCCGGTTCTCTGCTTTGAATGTTTGTATTGTCCTCTCTTAACTCCTGATCCAAGGGTTGTGTGTGTGATGAGTATGGAGACAGTATAATAAGCTTCAAATGCCTGGGAGATACTATCTTCAGTACTGGGAATTTCTTTTCAGCATCCGGTATTTGGTATCATGCCATGAAATATCTCAGGAAATGTTCAGGTGACCTACATGTTCAGCCTACCGAAATGGACTACGGAATTTGTCAGATTTCTCTCGGTAACCCCGCAGTTTACATTTACCGGTAACATCCTGGATGTGTATCCGGTTGAGATAGATGGCAATCTTACAACACTCCGGCTCAAAGATTATATCCGCACTATTCTGGTCAAAGAGGGGTATGATATCATCCTCGGACTTGAGCCGTTTGTGGGATTCTCTCACCTGCATGGCGATCCTGACACTATTCATGCCATTTTGGGAGATGTGTTATCGGTTGAAAAGACCGGCCCCCCCTCTCTTGAACGAACCGTTGAAATACTCCAAAAGAGTGTGGAGAACCGGACCGCATACTCTGCAATTATTCTGAACCAGATTACCCGGCATGACGAACGCTATTCTGCCTCAGATAAATTCTTCTTTCATTTATTCTGCACCTGTCAGAATGCAGAGCCACGACTCCTGGCCGGGAGTTCATATCCCCGGTTCAATCTCCTTATCTGGATTCATGACCGTGACGCCTCCCTGCCTTCCTGGTATATCCGGGACAATACCCGGGTCAGACAGATTGTGGTGCCACGACCAGATCTTGATACTCGTCGTGCTCTGCTTGAATCGCTGACAAAGAATGTTCCCCAGTTCGAAGCTCAAAAAGAGTCTGAAAGGAAGGAGTCACTCTCCCTGCTTGTGAGAAGAACCCATGATCTTCAGGCAAACGAGATAATATCCCTGATCTCCCTGGTGCGACGGGAGATTCTGTCAGTATCCGACCTCCCTGAAGCGGTTGTGCAGTACTCATCAGGCATTGCTGATAATTTCTGGAAGGCGGTAGACAAAAAACAGGTAGAAGATGCTGCTGATTTTCTGGGTGGTCGTGTTTTCGGGCAGAAACATGCCATCAAGCGGGTATGCAACCTGCTCAATCAGGCATACCTGGATCTTTCCAATTCGCAGTATCCTCAGGACCTCTCCCAGCCACGAGGCTTTGTTCTTCTGGCCGGGCATGAGGGAGTAGGGAAGACGACTCTGGCATGTGCCTTAAAGGATCTGCTCCTCGGACCAGACCGGGAAATGATCTCACTGAATATGAGTGACTACCAGGATAATGATGCAAGTATGCGGATACTGACATTTTCCTCAATGGATAATGGCAGCTTTCTTGGTAAGATAAAAAAGAATCCCTACTCCGTTGTGCTCTTTGAAAATATTGAATCAGCGCATTCTGATGTATTAAAACTCATCTCTTCCATCATCCGCGACGGGCAGATAATGACCGATGACGGACAGGTAGTCGGCTTTTCCGGCTGTTTTATCATCTGCACACTCCGGCTCTCCGGCTGTTGTCCGAATGCATACCAGCACTCGCACAGTGAAGAAGAGACGAACAAGGAGTACATGGCCCGTGAGCGGACAGCGGGCGAGAGTATCACGCTCTTCTTTGAAGAGAAAAAGAGTCTGGATTTCTCACGGTTCATCAGGGGAAATACTGTCATTTTCCGGAGTATCCAGCCTGACGCAGCAAAACTCATCCTCGAGGCCATGCTTACGAGGATATTTGAGAAGATCTCCCTGATGTACGCGATTAACCTCATGATAAGTCCGTCTGTCAGGGAGATGGTGGAAGAATACTGCTGTCAGGACCTGAGCAGGGGAGGAATTGGCATAGGTCAGCGGGTTGAAGCCATGCTCATCCATCCCCTCTCCCGGATCCTCATTAAAGAAACATTTACTCCGGAAGAAAAAGTAATAATAACTCATATTTCAGATAGTGAATCAGGATGGGAGGTCAGCCTCTCCAGGGTGTGAATGCCCGGATGTAATTATGGTGCTCCAAAAAATTTGTGATACATGTGGGATGGCGAATCCTGCGACTGAGATGATCTGCATGCGGTGCTTTTCAGACATCTCAGGGAAAAAGCCGGTTGAACGAAAGACCATCCGGCAGATTGAGGGGAAGGGGATCGTAAAGAAACCTCCTGACAGACGATTTGCCAACATCGGGTTTGATGAAGGGAGAACCATCCGGGAGGTCACTCCTCTGACGCTCTCAATGTCTCCGGGAGCCACCATAACCGTTCATCATGGGGATACCGTTGGCAGGGATGCGGTGGGCCGGACCATTCTTCAACAATTTAACGGCGTATCCCGCCAGCATGCAACTTTTAAATATTTTAACGGGAAGTGGCTGGTCAGGGATGAGAACTCTACAAACGGCACCTATATCCAGGGAAAGAAGATATCTCCGGATAAATGGTACGAGGTAAAAGACGGGGATACCGTCGCGTTCTCATCAAACTGTACCTTTATGGTACAGACAATGTAAAACCCATATTCCCTATCAATACATATCCCGTCCCCGTTCCAGTTCATCAGGTGGCAGGAGTACAAGCCCGTCCGGGTATGGTGCAAACCATGTCTGATTTTTCAGATAATCTGATGTGTAGGTGAGGAGCCAGGTCTGCAGGATCATCCTGACCGCAGATAACGGAAGCTTTCCCTCCCGGTATGCTTCTATCCGGTCAAGGAAGAACGCCTTCTCATCAGGATTCAGGTTATCGCTGATATATCCAAACGAGTGAAGTAACACATTGATATGTGAGGTATACCGGGGAGGAAGCCGGGTTGCTGCAAGGAGGGCGCGGTGGTATTCTTTCATGACCGCACCAGGTATTTTCCGGTCAGCATTTCCAATTATCTGTCCGAGTTCCTTGAGCCTGCTCTGGCTGTATGCCATGAGAAGAAGTTTATTTTCCGAGTGAAACCTGGCAAGTGCTGCAATCGTTCCGGCAGACAGAACCTCCCGGAAATCTGCAAGCATGAATATTCTGGTCAGGAAATGTTCACGGATTCTCTGGTTTCGTAATCGTCCCTCATCCTCAATCGGATAATCGGGGAATGTCTCGAGAATTCTTCCCCCAAAAAACCCCGGTCCCTTTTCGATGGCGGCTGATTTTCCAACGGAAGGGTAGATGTTCACATTGGATATACCCGATGTCGGGGATTTGTTTTTCAGGATAAACCCGTCAACCGCAGGGAGGCCCCTGATAAAAGCCTGGGTAAATGTGTCCATCTGGTCAGTCAGGTCTTCATTGGTAGTGGGCTGAATAAGCCGGTCTCCTGCCTTTGTCCTGACGATCCTGATACTGCTCCGGGGAATGCCTAGTCCAATCTCCACCTCCGGGCAGACCGGGATGAAGGTGACATATGATTTCATCGCAGCAACTTCAGGGCTCGATATCATATCCCCGTTGTACCTGACCGGATCATGCTCGATACACCGGCTGATGACAATCGTGGGCTTTTGAAAGGTCCTTTTCTTCTGCATACCGTAAAGATACATACCCTTCACACAGGTATATAGGATACGGATACAAATTGATCTGAAACCGGGTACGAACATCCCCGGAGAAGAGGATCAACCGATATGTGTATTGCAATTCCTGCAGAAATTCTTGAGATTCGTGATGACAATACCGCCCATGTGGACTTTGGAAGCCTGAAACAGGATATCCGCATTGACCTTGTGGATGTTCAGGTAGGAGATTTTGTTCTCGTTCATGTGGGATTTGCCATCCAGAAGGTGAACCGGGATGAAGCTCTTGAAACCAGGGAACTCTTCAGACAGTGCTATGCAGCTATGGAAGAGGCTGCTTGAAACCCCGTTTTTAAAAAAAGGTTCAGATTACTGAACCGGTCAGCATCGGAAATGCCTGCGAGATTCCGTTGATGATAAACTGGACTGCGATAGCCATCAGCATAATACCCATCAGACGGTTGACTACCCGGTATTCACGCTGGCCGACCCGTTTTGTTATCTGGTCAGAGGATATCAGCACGAGATAGGTGATGATGATGGTGGCGATTACGGATGCCAGGATGATACCAAGTTCAATCGGTTCAGACATTATCGGAGCATCCTGAGAGAGCACAATAACCGTTGTGATCGTTCCCGGTCCTGATATCATCGGGAATGCAAGGGGCATTGATGAGATGTCCTCAGCATCAATACTCTCATATTTTTCCGTTGCCGTAACCTTTGCCCGTGAGGTGCGTGCATACACCATCTCCATGCCGATACCAAAAAGCAGGACTCCGCCGGCGACGGTAAAGGCGCTTATGGTAATGCCAAAGAGTGACAGGAGAAATGAGCCGAACAGGGTGAAAAATATCAGCACCGCTCCAGCAATACGACACCCGTAGGCTGCAACCCGGCGTTTGTCTTTGGAATCCATAAACTCGGTGATGGAGTTATACACCAGCAGGGCACCAAGGGGATTTACCACAATGAGGATAGATGAAAGGGCGAAAAGGGAAAAACTGATGAGATCTGGTGCCATGGTACTTGTTTGGATGTATTAGTAATATACAATCCCGTTTTCCAGGGCACTGATATTCTCATACCTTTCAGTTGACAGATTGGTGCTGATCACGACCTCCGGAATCTCACATCCGAAACTGTGGGCCGGGAACCAGTACAGTCCGTCGCCATAAACCGGCTGAACATCATACACCTTCAGGTCTGCTGCCGTATAGTTCATGGAGAGTACACTTACATTGGAGAAGGCAAGTTTTTGCAGGAGCCTTGATTTGATATCATTTTCACCAAACATAAATGCAAGAACCCTGAATGCATCTTCCAACTCGTATTCTGCGTGAACGTCGGCATACCCGGGCATCAATGATATCGTAACTGATTCAATCCGGAGATATCCTTCTGAATCAGGGGTGGCGGCGTATGACTGGGACACCAGGATCAGGAAGCACCCGATCAGCATCACCAGACCGATCTTCATTCTTAAAAGGTTAGCAATAGCTGTTTAAATTCTTTTGTCAGAAAGAAAAGGAACGGTGTTTATTTTCTGGAAATCAGGATTATTTCAATGGCTGAAACATGGGTTTTTCCACTTTCCGTATCGACGACTTCGGTGGAAGTGAGGATGGATTTTTTTTCCACATCCAGCAAAAACCTGTTCAGCGCTATCTCAGTGGTGTCCACGGCTCGTGAAATAGCTTTTCCTCGTGCTTTTACGATTACTTCCGCTGCTCCGTTGTTAAATTGTGTGACCACCGCCAGAACATAGTTCATTACCGGTTTATTGCCCACAAATACGGTATTGTCGTCCTCCATGCTGCCCATAGGTATTACAGGTACCCGCGATCACAGATCAGTTCTGCATTCAGGATTGAGGCTCCGGCAGCCCCCCTGATGGTATTGTGTCCCATGGCAATGTACCTGATACCTGGCCTGAGTCTGCCGACAGAGACGGTCATCCCTCTTCCCTTCATCCGGTCAAGCCGGGGCTGGGGACGATCCTGCTGGGTCATGAAATCAACAGACTTCTCCGGTAGCGTGGGAAGATCCGTGAGCGGACATTTCCAGGTCTGGAATGCTTTTGCAACCGCTTCCACCGGTTCCTTGATATCAAGCCATACCGCCATGGAATGTCCGTCAATAACCGGGACACGGTTACAGCTGGCACTGACCGAGAATGGAGCATTTAAAACCTCACTCCCGTCAAATTTTCCCATGATCTTCAGGGTTTCGCGTTCCATCTTCTCTTCCTCTCCCCCGATATAGGGAACGACATTATCAAAGATGGTCATTCCGGGGATCCCTTCAAATCCTGCTCCGGAGATCGCCTGCATGGTCGCAACCCGAAGGTCGGTGAAATGGAAATTCCTGATAGGTGCCAGGGAGACGGTGAGCATGATGGTTGAACAGTTCGGATTTGTCACAATAAATCCGTCAGTTCCCGCGTCGCGCTGTAATTCAATCATCCGCAGATGATCTGCATTCACTTCCGGCACGACCAGGGGGATATCAGGCATCATCCGGTGGGAACTGGCATTACTGCAGACACCAATACCGGCTTTTGCACAATCTGCCTCAATCTTCGTTGCAAGATCAGCCGGAAGTGCTGAAAATACAATGTCGACGTTTTTCAGGCAGTCTGCTCTGGTATCAGTGACGGTGATATCTCCGACAGTTTCCGGAAGCGGCAGATCAAGTCGCCAGTTTACTGCATCGCGATACTTTTTCCCTGCACTCCGCTCTGAGGCGGTCAGAACCGTAAGGTCAAAATACGGGTGATCAGCCAGGAGCTGGACAAAACGCTGGCCCACAGCGCCGGTAGCGCCGAGGACTCCAACACTAACCATACCTCGTATATATATCTGAACCAGTAATTATAGTGCACTAATTGGATTTTAGAATAATCACCGTGTAACAAACGGTATGGTAACACCCGGATGTCAAACGCTCTGCACGTTATTTGACAGATATGCAGGATAAATCCCGTATTGCCTGCATTATGTGATAAAAAAATGGATTTTATTCCATGGTGATTGCTTCTGCAGGACATACATCCACACAGGAGCCACAGTCGACACAGAGGTCATTGTTTACTACTGCCTTGTCGTTCTCCATGGTAATGGCGGCAGCCGGACACTCATCAACACAGGTCTCACACCCGGTACATTTATCTTTATCAATAATTGCGGTCATTGATTTCTCCTCAAAAACTTGGTGAAATACTTAAAAATAGGTTTCGAAGCGGTCATGAAAGGTTTAAAACGTCTTTCATGCCATAAATTCCTGGTTTCTTTCCAAATACCCAGCGGGTTGCCCGAACTGCCCCTTCTGCAAACACGGAACGGTCATATGCCCGGTGTGACAGGGTGACGGTCTCGAAATTGCTTGCAAACATGACGGCATGGTCTCCGACAATGTCTCCTCCGCGGATAACGTGGACCCCGATCTCCGAGCTTCGTTCAGTCATCCCTTCGCGCCCGTATACCTCCTCACGTGGACCGATCTCTTCCTGAAGGATCTGCAGGATGGTCCGTGCCGTACCGCTTGGCGCATCCTTTTTGTACCGGTGATGTGCCTCGGTCACTTCAACATCATAGTCTGAGAGTTTTCGTGCAGCGTCCCTGATAAGGGTCCAGAGAATATTCATCCCGATGGAGTAGTTGGTTGAAATGACTGCCGGGACATTTCCCTGTGCAATCGCATCATCAATTCCTTTCCGCTGGTCCTGGGTAAGGCCGGTCGTTCCAAGAATTATTGCACAACCGGCACGGGCTGCAACGGGGACGTTCTGTGCTGCTGCCGGAGCGATGGTAAAGTCAATGACCACATCAGGTTTAACGGACGAGAGAAAGTCTGCTAATTTATCTGATGTTACGACAGGAACTCCGAAAAAAGTCCCCTCTTTAATATCAACCCCGCCGACGAGCTGCATATCCTGTTCTTTGGATATGATATCCCCGATGATGGTTCCCATGCGGCCAAATGCGCCACAAATTACAACTTTAATCATAACTGGACAAAACCTCTTTGAGTCTTCCTGTTGTCTGCTCTGATGCCTCGTCAAGGGGCAGGCGAAGTGGTCCTGCTGCCATCCCCATAAGTTCAGATGCCTTCTTCACCGGGATTGGATTTGATTCGAAAAACATGGCCCTGAAGAGGGGTGAATATTTGTAATGGATATCCCGTGCGGTCTCGTAGTCTCCCTTCTGTGTCGCATTATACATCTCAATCAGGGGACGTGGATAGATGTTTGCCGCAACAGAAATGACTCCTTTTCCACCAAGGGAGAGGATTGGAAGTGTCAGATTGTCATCCCCGGAAATTACCGAGAAGTCTTCGTCCCTGGTCAGTTCGATAATGGTTGATATCTGACCGAGGTCTCCGGATGCTTCCTTGACTCCGACAATATTGGGGTGCTTTGCAAGCTCGGCAACGATATCGGGAGTAACATTCTGCCCGGTTCTGCCCGGGACATTATAGACTACCACCGGGATATCAAGGTCTGCAATGGCGGTATAATGCTTCATAAGGCCTGACCGGTTTGGCTTATTGTAATACGGGCTGATGACCAGGACACCGTCGGCTCCGACATCCTTTGCCGCTCTCGTAAACCGGAGTGCTTCAGATGTGTTGTTGGATCCGGTACCTGCCAGAATGGGAACCTTACCGCCAGCCTCTTCAATAGTGACCTCAATGACCTGCTCGTGCTCGGCAAAAGAAAGAGTTGCAGATTCACCAGTTGAACCACAGGGAACAATGCCATGAACCCCTGCGGCAACGAGGTGCGCTATGTTGGAACGAAGACCTTCCAGGTCCAGATTCTTTCCTTGGTTTCTTTGAAAAGGAGTAATCAATGCGGGGAAAACACCCTCAAACATGAGGATTATTTTTTGAATTTCCCAGTATTTATCTTTCTTGTGATGTATCCGGCGACTCTGTTTCTGACCCGCTTGCTCGGAACATTTGTTGCGCTTGAAACGGCTTTCTTATTGTCATCAAAGCTGTTTGTAAACTTCTCTTCGTGGAACTCCAGGAGTTCAGTCCCGATTTTTTTGATATAAGTCGGTTTAATTCCCATGATATATCTCTCTCAGTGAGTTGCATCAATAATGCGCTGTGATATCTTAATAAGATTTGTTGCAACCGATCCTGGTTTCTCACCAAACAATCGTGCCTGTGCCGGGGTCTTTTTGTCTGTTTCTATGAACAGGATATCAGGAACACCAGAATCCTGCTCACTACAGAATGCAACCGCCCAGTCCATGGTGGATACTCCGGGTGGAATCTTCCCGGCAGTGCACATACAGGTCTCAAGCAGCATATCCTCAGCGATTTTCTTTAATTTCTCGGAATGCCTGATGCTGCAGGCGCAACGGATCTCAGGAGAGAACCGGAGTGCAGTCAGGATTCCTGATACCATCTGTGATGGGTGCTCAAACCTGATAGAAGGGGAGGACATCTCTGTTCCATCCAAAAAGAGAAGGCAGGTTCCGACATCATCCGGTGTCCGGGCTCCGGAAAGGGCATACACAAGTTCCATTCCGTCATCCGGGATGAGTTCAATGAGCTCAGGCGTTATCTCACGGGATATCTGTTCCGCGGCTCCTAAAAGCTCCTGGCTGATTTTTTCTTTCAATGCTTCATTCATGGGTATTTCCCTGGTCCTGGTGATGAATACAGGGTTCCACAATCCTTAACCGGGGGGATGGCGGATAGTACTGGAGTTATGAAACGATGGATGCTTGATGCCATAGTCGGAGTTGGAAGCCTCATAGTTTTTCTTGCACTCATTCTTCTGCTCCCGGCAGTCCTTCCTGGTGAAATGGGTTATCTAGGTGCCCTGCTCATCTTTGTTATCACCATCAGCGCGGGCGGGTATGCGATCAGGGGCGTCTCCGCCTGACTGCCCTTCTGTTTTTTCGCTCTGGTTTTTCTCTGCCGGCTTTGGTGAAGGCCCGCCTGATGGTTTCCCTCGCCTGTCCAGATCCCGTTTCTTCTGTTTGTAATAGGTAAGGGGGTGGGTGACTTTCTTGCACAGGCTGTCCGGGTGCACACAAATCCCGTGCGTCTTCATGGTTAAGCACAGGGGAGAGACATATTCAGTGCTCGTCCCTCCCCGTCCGGTGATGTGCTCGACCTGGTAGAGGGTCTTTCGGAGGTCAAAGTTCGGAACCGACCCATAGAGTTCGATGATACGGGTATTTTCCATGCCGATATTATGAAGAAATGCGGAGATTGCAAACCTGGCCATGTGGGTCAGATGTCCCTGTCCGGTGATTGCTCCCAGAATTGCCTGCATGCAGGGGGGAAATGCAGACTCCTCAACCTGTCCGAACTCTTCAAGCACCTTCTTCTGCCATTCTGCCTTAATCCTGTCAACCGCAGGCCTGACCAGTTCACAGACCGATGATGGGACTTTAAGCGGCAGGTTCCTGGTCATGATGTACCTGAGTCGTTCCCGGACGATCTCATCATACTCGTCAGGAGCCACCTGTACATTGCCTTTCACGACCACCCGGTTGATGAGTCTCCACTTCTCTTCTGCCATCCGTGAGGCTACCGGGATGTAGTCTACCACGGATATCTCATTCCCGGTCTCCGGAAGACCGATGGATCTTCTAATGAACCGTTTGACTTCAGGGTCCTCATCCTGGAGAAAGGCAAAGACGACCCATGCCTGGTATCGTACCAGCCGGTCGATAAAAACCCGGTCCTGGGCGCAGGAGACCATGATCCTGCTGACCGGGTATGATGCGATGATAATGGTGATTCCTTCCGGATCTTTCGGGATGTCGGGGAGCGGGGGGATCTCCCTGCCGGAGAAGGACAGCGCATGCTCCAGGGTTGTGATTGCCTCCCTGACTGCAAGCCTCCCGCCTGCAGATGCAAGGAACTGATCCAGTGAATTGCTGATGGTCCCGATATATGACTGGGACTCTTTCAAAAAAGGATATTTAGCCAGATCTTTTCGGTCAAGGGTGACCATGCATTTAGTCAGCCTCAATCCGGGGTGCCAGCAGGTACTCTACCTGGCCGTTTCCACCTGCAATCTCAAATGAGAACTTGATTGGGTGATCAACGCCAAGATCAATGGTTACCTTCTCGGCATGGCTCATGACTTTGCCCATATCCTTCAGGTAATCGATGGAGAAGAGTGATTTTGCCGACCCCCAGTTGGATGCAATGATCTCTCCGGCTGAAAATGCTCTCCTGATGTTATCAGAATCACCCTCGGCATACAGGACAAATTCCTTATTTTCCGGTTCGATTGCAAACCAGATCTTGTCTGAGACGATGGATGCTGATTTTATAACATTGTAGAGTTCTGATCCGGAAATGGTCACCTGACCTGGAAGCTGGATACCAGGTGCATTCGGGTCCTTTTTGATGGTATTCGAGTCAAGGAGCGTAATTGAATAATGGTATCCTTCAAAGGTGACTTCGATCTTATTTGCTCCTTCCGGATGTTCAAGGCGGATATCACTTGCCTTTCCCATCATGGAGTAGGTATTTTTCAGCTTTGCGATATCTAAACCGATCTCTCCGGTTGTTGCCTCGAACTGGCTGAATGCCTCCTTTTTTAAGGTAAGGATGATCATCGCCACATTGGCTGTATCAACCGCCCGGGCCCAGACTTCTGTCTCAGAAAAATGAAGTCTGCATTCTGTTACCAGGGCAGAGAGGGCATCAACGGTATCCTTGAATATATCTGCACTGATCGTTGCTTTCAGCATCTGCGCTCCCTATGCATTCAGGTTGTGATTTGACACAGATATATGTGCCGGGTTCGCATATTATTGAGGAAAGTCCAGGTCGATAATTTTTATGGGTTCACAATGGGGCAAAGATAAAGCGTACCTGAAAGCAAAACAATCAGGGTATCGTTCGCGGGCGGCGTTAAAGCTACAGGAGATAATCCGGAAAAACCCGGTTATTCGCCCTGATGATAACATCCTCGACCTTGGTGCAGCTCCGGGAAGCTGGCTACAGGTTTTGCGTGAAATGACAGATGGTATTATTGTCGGCGTTGATCTCAATCCCATCATGCCTATCGAAGGGGTCAGAACCATTACCGGTGACTTCTCTGATCCGACAGTAATTGCACAGATTCGGGAGCTCATGCCTGAAGTGAATGGGATTGTGTGTGATGCATCACCAAAACTCTCCGGCCAGCGGTCATTTGATCAGGCCAGGTCCATCGAGCTGAATGAGATGGCGCTCAGAGTCGCACGCCAGCTGCTCAAACAGGGAGGGAACATGATAATGAAGTCATTCCAGGGAGAGGATTTCAGCTGGCTGTATAACAAGGTAAAACAGGATTTTTACTCGGTACGGACGTATAAGGCTCAGACCACTCGCAAGGGAAGTACTGAAATGTATATTATTGCGAAGAATTTTATCGGCAATCAGCAGGCATCAGAGGAGTCAGGATCAGATGGATCTGCATGACACCTTTGGCCGGCCTATCTCAAACTTACGTATATCGGTAAACTCGGGATGTAATCTGCACTGTGTCTATTGTCACCGGGAAGGGGAGACAAAACCAGAATATCCGCTCTCTCTTGAAGATATCAAGGCAATCCTCGAAGTGGCGGGAAATTTAGGCATCAGAACCGTCAAATTTACTGGCGGGGAACCTTTACTTCGTGAGGACATTGTGGAGATTATCCGCTCTGTTCCACCGGGGATTGAGTCCTCGATGACAACCAATGGAACCCTTCTTGGTTCTCTTGCCCATGATCTCAGAAAAGCCGGACTAGCACGGGTGAATATCAGTCTGGACTCCTTAAATCCGGAAAACTATAAAAGTATTACCGGAACAGGTCTGTTATCTGACGTTCTTGACGGCATACAGGCCGCCCGTGATGCCGGTCTTACGCCGATTAAGATTAACATGGTTCTGCTGAAGGGAATCAACGAGGGGGAGATTGACGATTTTATCCACCTGGTGTCCGGAGATCGCCATCTGATCCTGCAGATCATCGAGCTTATGGACCTCGGAGGATGTCCCCTGCATGCCGACCTGTCCGAACTGGAAGAGAAGATCGCTCTTCATTCGCGCAAGGTCATCACCCGGAGGATGCATCATCGGAAAAAATACTGCTACGAGGGTGCGGAGATAGAATTTGTCCGTCCATGGCACAACTCCGATTTCTGTAATCACTGTACACGCATGCGGGTGACTTCTGACGGAAAACTCAAACCCTGCCTGCTCAGGGATGATAATCTGGTGGATATCAGGGGCAAACGTGGTGAAGAACTGCAGCGACTCTTTCTGGCTGCCGCAAAGAAGAGAGAACCGTACAATAAGTAACCATGCGGAAATGGTTATGGTTTGAACACCAATCTTGTAATCATGCTTGAGAATAACGAATATGAAAAGGTTTTAAAGACCTTATATGAAAAATCCCTGATACTGGAAAACATGTCTGACTTTCACCCTGACCTGAGTTTCTGGTATTTTGATGCCATGGCGCATCTGGACTACACCATCTCCCTGTTTGCCTATAACGCAGACTCACCACGGAATATGCTCTCACGTGAACTCCTCAAATTCCGTAAAGATCAGACTCTGATCGGAAATCTCCCCCGATTTGACGGATTCATGAACTGGCTCAGGGAGAACCACCCGGGCGAGTATGAAAAATTCCCGCTCTTCCTTCAGAAGATTCATGATCCATCTGATATGGCCTCCTATCGCTCCTTCAGAATTGTCCTTGATCCAAATGAGAAAAAAGCGACACCACCTGCAGTATTACGGGTGATGATCGATGAGGTCTTTGATAAGGCGTACCTGGCCTCTATCTATAACGGGTCACCGATGGCACTCCTGTATAACCAGTATATGAACCAGTGCTGAGTGAGGATGCCGATGTTGGATGCAGCCTGCCTCTGCTCAGAACTTGTGAAAATCCGCTCCGAGAATCCTCCCGGGTATACCGATGAGGTCATCGCCTTCCTGCAGGAGACCTGCTCACACATCGGGATAGAGACAGAGGTTCTGCAAAAGGGTCGGAAACATAATCTCCTGTCCAAAAACCTGCAGAACCAGTTTCTTTTGTGCGGGCATGTGGATGTGGTGCCTGCACTTGCTGATGACTGGACCTATCCTCCCTTCTCCGGCAGGATTGATGATACGGTCGTTCACGGAAGAGGGACAACCGACATGAAAGGGGGCTGTGCTGCTCTTTTGTGTGCTCTTGAAAACGTGCTGAATGATGGTATCGAACCTCCAGTTGACATCGCCTTTGTCTGTGATGAAGAGGGAAACGGGGATTTTGGCATGGAGTACCTGATAGGTCAGGGGTATCTTCGTCCACAGGCCTGTCTGATTGCGGAGCCCACCCCTGAGTTGTCACCGGTTATTGGAGAGAAAGGAGTAGTCAGGCTTCATATCACCTTTACCGGGGATGCAGGTCATGCATCACTGCACCCGGTTGTGGGGAACTCTGCCATAATGCAGGCGTGTTCATTTCTTGAGTATTGTCAGGAGATTCACTCGCTGACCTGGCCTCAGGATCCCCTGGTATCTGAAGTGATACACAATACCACGAACTCGCTCTCATCCCTCCTCTCCATCTCTCATGAAGCTGCAGCAACCATGCTCAGCCGGGTATCGTATAATCCAGGTCACATTTCAGGCGGGGAGCGAATCAATGTCATTGCACAAAAATGTGAACTTGATCTTGACATGCGTATCCCCTGGGGATGTGATATCCCTCATCTCATCGGGAAGATTCGGTCACATATCCCCCAGAGTAAAGTAGAAGTGCTGGACTGTGCCGGTCCGACACTCAGTCGTCCTGGCAGGGTATGCAACCTGGTATGTGACGGAATCGAGTCGGTTCATGGGAAAAAAGCATTGCCCGGTGTGACCCAGGCGGCGAGTGATGCACGGCATCTCAGGGAAGCAGGAGCCGAAGTCGTGAATTACGGACCTGGCGATTTGTCCCTCCTTCATGCCGTGAACGAGAATGTTCCAATCCGGATGTTAAACCAGTGCATGGATGTCTATGTCCATGTCCTGTCTCATTTCAGCAATTCCTGATAATTAATCTTTTTTCAGGAGATCCAGTTGTTCCCTGGCATGATGGTAGTCGGGATCGATCTCCAGTGTCCGGGTATACCATTCAACGGCATTATCCGTCTTTCCCATCTCTTCATACGTATGCCCGATATTATATGCAGCATCCGGATATTCCGGGCAAATCTCTAATATTTCCTCGTATACGCTGATTGCACTCTCATACCGGCGCAGAGCTGCAAGGGCATTTCCCATATTCAGCATGGTCAGGATATGATCCGGCCGGTTATAGAGGACCTTTTCGTAATATTCCAGGGCCTCTTCGAACCGACCGAGTGACTGGAGGGTATTTGCAAGATTATATCGTGCCTCAAGGGATTCCGGATCACGCTCCAGTGCCTCATTATACATCGCCTCTGCTTCTGCATACCGTCCCAGGTTCTGAAGAGCAAGGCCTTTGTTATTCCAGTATACGGCAGGTCCGGGGTCGGCGATCAGGACTTTCTCATAGCAGGCAAGGGATGCTTCATGATCTCCCATCATCCCAAGGGCCACTCCTTTCAGGTTCCATAATGCCGGATTGTCCGGAGTGTCCTTGATGAGTTTTTCAAGGGGTTTTAATGCCTTTTCAGGCCGTCCTCTTTGAATGTCCCTGATTGCCGTGGCGGCGGTATAGGCTTTTTTTGCATTCATGAATTTCTGACCAGCCACCACCGGGTGTAGATAAGATACACGAGTGCATTGATGATGATAATGAGGAGAACCAGGCCAAGGATTATGCCAACCGGTCCTGAAAGGGCTTTTTTCACTGAATCCACAAGGTCGCCAAAGAGCGTGAATGGAGACGGTCCTGATATCACCGGTGCCGGTGGTTCCTGTGTTATCTCCGGAGTGGGCTGTGGGGTATCTGTGACCGGAGGCATTTCCTGCTGCACTGGTTCGGTCTGAACCGGCTCCATTGGCTGCGGCTGGTATGGAACATCAGGCATTGCCGGTCCCTGGGTCATCATGGCTGCCTGGTTATATGGTTCCGGATATGCTGGCTGATATGGTGCTGGTCCCTGTGAAGCCGGGCCTGACGGAGGATATGATGGAGCTTCCGGTACCGGGGGCTGTCCTGCAATGGGCGCAAGGGATGGCGGGACCGTGGTTTCAGTTACCTGCGGTGTGGCAAATGCCGTCTGACTCTCAAGGAACAGGGCATATACTGCTGCCTCATAGGCTGGTACACTCACCTCTCCGGTAAACTGGTTTGATGTGGTGCGGATATGCTCCCAGGTTGCTGTCTGGGGGATGTACCGGTAGATCTGCGGATTTAATGCCATCAGGTCTGATATCCGCTCAAGGGGAATCTGAATGGAGAACACGCCCTCTGGGTTAAAATATGTCCGTTCCGGTGCGATCTCGTACGCATACCCTGAGAATATCAGCGACTGATTTGTGCTGAGCGGTGCCAGATCGGCAATCGTTCGTGAGCTGACATTGACCTCCTCTAAAAATTGTCCGGTCGGAGAGAAGAGAAGAGTATTCTTCGTGAATGCAATGGCAGCCATCCCATCATCAGAGGTGAACTTCTCATCTTTTTCAAGTCCGTATTGTATTGAAGGATCTGATCCCGAGTCAGACTCTGGTGGCTGGGTATAATTATCCCCTGTCTGCGGGGTTTCCATCGGGGGCTCTGTCTGCACCGGCATGGGTGTCAGGACCGGAGCAGATATCTCCCCGGATGGTTCACCGGTGAAGAGATCGAGCTGCTGTGCTGCACCAGGTTCGAAGAGAACTGATTGTGATGCAGGTATGCCGTTAATCTGGAAGGTGATGATCAGGTCACCTGCCTGAACTTCACTTTCTGAAACATTCACCTTCAGCCGTGGGTCAAAAAGGCCAGGACCGCCATAAAATCCATCAATGTCTGTAACGATGGATCCTTTCGGGATATCCTGAATGAACGCGGTGATTGTCGTTCCAACCGGGGCTGGTGCTCCGTCTATCAGGACATTTCCGTAATATTCTGCGGGAAGTGGAGGAACTGCCTGGACTGGCAGAACGCATTGGGTGATAATGAACAGGATAAGCAGGAGAAGCCCTGGCTTGTTCGATCTCATACGGGTACTTGATTTGTATTCTGATTACATGAATGAATTCCACAGGGCCTGATGAAAATCCCCTGCTACATCAGGAATACTTATTTATATATTCTGGTGAATCTCGTAGCAATGAAGCTGTCTGCAGAGAGAATAACCGTCCTGGCCGTAGATGATGAAGAGGAAATTCTTGGAGTAATCAGCCAGTATCTCTCTGAGGACGAAAATTTCACTGTCATTGGTGTACGATCCGTCGGTGAAGCTCTTGAGACCATGACTCACCATGATATCTCGGCGGTGGTCTCTGATTACCAGATGCCTGGAACAAATGGCATAGATTTCCTCTCGCTTCTCCGTGAGCAGGGCAACACCGTTCCTTTTATACTCTTCACCGGGCGGGGATGTGAGGAGGTGGTCATCCAGGCATTAAACCTGGGTGCTGACTTTTACATTGTGAAAGGGGAGGATCCCGCCCTTCAGTTTCAGATGCTCAAAATGCAGATCCTCTCTCTCATTGAGAAGAAGAAAGCTGACGAGGCCCTGGTAATAAGTCTGAAGGAGAACCGCCGGATGCTCTCCCAGCTTCGGGCAACCCTTGAGGCAACTGAGGAAGGCATACTGGTCACGAACAGGGAAGGACATATCACAAATTTCAATGAGCGGTTTTTACTCCTGTGGGACCTCTCCCCGGATGACCTGAAAAACACCCATATTGAGACGTTCCTAAACCGGTTCTCCCACGTTATTTCTGACACATCAATCATTGCAGAGATTGCCAAAACCAGGGATGAGCCACGGTCCCAGAGACGGCACACCCTGCACTGTCCTGATGGGAGAGTTCTGGAGATATTCATCCGTCCTCAGCAGTGTGATGAACGGATCATCGGAACGGTGTATAGTTTCAGGGACATTACTCCCCGGGTCAGGGCTGAAATGCAGCTTCAGGAGAGTCGGGAACGCTTTCGGATACTCTTTGATCAATCCCCGGTCGGCCATATGGTCATCAACCCGGACGGGAAGATCGCCGAAGTGAACCGGGCCTGGCTTACCCTGATGAAGCGTTCCCGTGAGTCGGTCATCGGCCTGCCATTTAACGAGATCGTTGCAGACGAATCCAAACCGCGTTTCTTTGCCTGCCTGAAAGAAGTGCTCAAATCAAATCAGAAGCACAATCTTGAACTGTCACTCATTGACGGAGAGGATGCTCCGGTGACGGTCCTGGTGGATGGGAGTGTTGTCAGGAACAGTGACGGGACGGTTGCCCACATACAATGCATCCTACGGGATATCACTTACCAGAGAAAGACTGAAAAGCGTCTTCGCTGGACTGAATCTCTCCTGACCGAGATCGTCACCATGCTTCCCTTTGGTATCTGCGTCACCAGAAGTCCGGATCTTGAGATATTCTATCACAACAAGCATTTTCTCGATATCTGGGGTCCGGATATGATTGCAGAGATGCCCAGAACGGGACGTTCTCCGACTCTTCAGGACTTTTTTTCCACATCAAACGGATTATTAGAGCACCCGCTCCACACATGGAACTCTGATGCCTGTAAAAACCCTGATGTCTCCTGCAGGGATATTGAGCTTTCTGGAAAGCGGGTAATCAGGGGATTTTCCCGCCGGTTGTCAGAAGAGAGCGGAGAGGAGCGATCTCTCTGGGCATTTGAGGATATCACCAGGTTTCGAAATCAGGAAGAGGAGATACGCCGGTATGCACGAAAGATAGAGATTCTCAGCAGGGTTATCTCTCTGTCAGGCAGGGCAGGCTCTGTCTCTCTCATGTGTGATCTCTCACTTTCAGCCCTCATTTCAGTTATGCATTTTGACGGAGGTGCATTCTACCTTCTCTCCGGTGATAAAAAAACATCTTCGATGGCTGCAAATTCAGGGCTCTCCCAGGAGTTTATTCTTGAAACAGCGGAGATTAATCCGGATGACTATGCCTTCCTCTATACCGAGGGAAAACCACTCTTTACCAATAATCTCTCCTACATCATGCCCGAATTTGCTCAAAAGTGGGGCATTGCCGGGTCGGCATTCATCCCGGTCCTGTCTGGTGAGAGAATAATCGGTTCTATCCACCTGACCAGCAGCAGACCGGCTCTTGTGTCCATTGAAGAGCAGGAGGTTCTGCTTGGTATCGGGAGGGAGATTGGAAACGGACTACAGCGTCTGCATGATCAGAAACAGCTGGTCGAAGAGCGGAAAAACCTTGAAAACCTGGTTCAGTCTATAGGAGACCTGGTTATTGTCATCGATGAAACCACCACGTCCATCCTTGCGATAAATGAGGAGGTGGTAAGGAAGACTGGCCTATTTAAGGAAGAACTGATTGGCCGGCCAATCCGTGAGAGTAAAACCGCATATCTTACCTTACTCCCTCTTGAAAAAGCAGCCCATGATTACCAGCCGATAAAATATGCCGTTCCCCAGGCTGATGGTTCACGGATTGTCATGGAAACCAGAATCACATCAGGATCATGGAATGGGAAGAGAGCGTACTTCTGTCTCTGCCGGGACATTTCATCAACCATGCTGGCCCAGGAAGAGATCCGTCTCTCTGAAGAGCGGCTGAACGCAATCTTTCTCACCTGCCCGA
Organism: uncultured Methanospirillum sp.; assembly: GCA_964515765.1. Classification (GTDB taxonomy): domain Archaea; phylum Halobacteriota; class Methanomicrobia; order Methanomicrobiales; family Methanospirillaceae; genus Methanospirillum. The sequence goes on from CAZEWE010000006.1 coordinate 25,933, forward strand.
TCGGCATCATCCTCTTTGATCCTGATGATACTATGATTCAGATAAACCCGGCAGCGGTGTCCATGTTTGGTATCATGGATCCCCTTGACCTGGTCAGATACTCCTACAAGGACGATCCCAATATCCCCGATTCAATTAAGAAGAGGATTGAGAACCGGGAGGCATTCACCACTGAAATGACCTATGATATGTCACGGATCAGGTCTGTTCAAAACTTCCGGACAACCGGGTCTGATATCCTGCATATCCGGATAATGGTAACGCCGGTAACCTTCTCAGTTGCCGGGATGCGTGATGGATTTTACATTCTGATTGAGGATATAACCACCAGACATCAGATCGAATCAGAACTTCGCCGGCTGACACAGAAGCTTGCCCGGATTATGGATGCAAGCAATGACGGATTTTTCCTCTACCAGGTTCATGATGGCACTATTAACCTCTCTCCCCGTCTGAACCAGATGCTTGGTCTCTCCCTGAACCGGGAGGAATACCCCCTTTCTGATATTCTTCGGTTTGTCCATGAAGATGACCGGGGTGCTTTGCAATCCGTCTTTGACTCACTCGCCCAGGGAATGCATGAGGTTGTATCGCAGGAGATCCGGATAAAGCATCCAAAAGAAGGATATCTCTGGGTATATCTGAGGGGGAAGATCACCGGGTTTGATGAGTCTGGAAATCCGCACAGTATGGCCGGAGCGGTTACTGACATCACCAGGCGAAAAGAGAGTGAACAAAAGCTTCTGGAAAGTGAGAACTTTAACCGGGGGCTTGTCACCAGTCTTCCCGACTACCTTATGATCTATGACTCGTCAGGGACTATCCTGTATGTGAATGACAGTTCTTCCCGGGCTATGCGGGCTGTGAATGGTGACATTATCGGAAGGAACATCCTTGATTTCATCCCCCCGGAGTTGCGTTCATTCGTGAAAGAACAGTCTGAAAAGAGAATCAGGGGGGAGACAATTGAACCTTATGAAGTCCGGATCATGCGGTTTGATAATTCTGTTATAGATGCGGAAGTTCAGGCTACAGGAATCCTGTATGAAGGAAGGCCGGCAGTCCTTGCTGTCATGACTGACATCACCGAACGGAAACGGAGTGAAGAGGACCTTGCCAGGTATGCTGAGACGCTGAAAGGGACCATTGACGCCCTGGCATCGGCAAACAGAAAGCTCAACCTGCTCTCCAATGTGACCAGGCACGACATTTTAAACCAGGTCCATATTATTATGAGTTATCTGGCTCTTCTTCAGGAATTCTCCATCGATCCGGAGATTGAGCATCTCCTTGAAAAAATTGCCCATGCAGTCGGATTTATCCAGAGACATATTGAATTTACAAGAAACTATCAGGATATCGGTGTTCACTCACCGGTCTGGCAAAATCCTGCTGAGATCATCAGAAAACTTGACTTTGAAGGGAAACGGGTGAACATAGAGCTCGATACCCTTGAGATGTATGCAGACCCGCTCTTGCCAAAAGTCTTTGAGAATCTGCTTGACAATACTCTCCGTCATGGGCTGAATGTGAAGACCATATCTGTTCAGTATGAGATCCAGCCTGATAACCAGCTTATGCTCGTGTGGGAGGATGATGGTGCCGGGGTTTCAGAGGATGCCAAAACAAGGATTTTTGAGAGGGGGTATGGAAAGAACACGGGTCTTGGACTCTTTTTAATTAAGGAGATCCTCTCCCTCTCCGGTATTACCATTTATGAGGCAGGAGAGAGTGGAAGAGGTGCCCGGTTCTGTCTTCTCATCCCTGAGGAGAAATACCGGTTCAATGGTCCCCTGACTTCATGAAATATCAGAATTTTATAATCACTGATTTAACTTTTCATTATATTTTTTAAAAACGTAACAACTTCGTAACATCTTAATAATAATCGTACTAATCATATGCTGGTAATACCATGCATATTCCAGACGCATTTATTCCACTTCCCCAGGCTGCACTCTACTGGATTGTGGCCCTTATTTTTCTTGCCCTTGCAATCCGGTGGGCACGGTCAGAGTTAAATGAGGACAAGATCCCCCTGATTGCAGTCCTTGCAGCCGGCATCTTTGCCCTGCAGAGCTTCAATCTGCCGGTGTCGATGGGAACGAGCGGCCATCTTGTGGGTGGTGCCCTTGCAGCCATTGTCCTCGGGTCACCCTTTGCCGCAGTATTTATACTGACACTGGTTCTCATCATCCAGGGATTCATATTCGGGGATGGTGGCATCACCGTCATGGGTGCAAATATCCTGAACATGGGTGTTATCGGCGGATTTGTCGGGTATTACTCATTCCAGGGTATTTTAAAGATCGTGAAAAACCCGTATCTCTCAAGTGCCGTTGCAGCATGGCTTGCCTGTCTTATCCCGGCCCTTGCCTGTGCAGTTGAGATGTCCATAGCCGGAACCTTCCCACTGGTTCCCGGCCTTGTTGCGATGGGAATCTACCATGCAATCATCGGGGTAATAGAGGGTATAGTAACGGCGGTCATCATCTATGTTCTTGCCATGGCCCGCCCTGACCTTGTTGATACTTCTGTCGGAGTGGCATCAGCATGATGGATAATAAGACGTTCATAATTGCAGGTCTTCTGATCTCGCTTCTTATCGGTATTGTGGCTGTGTTTCTTGCATCCGGCGATCCTGACGGTCTTGAAAGCTCAGCCCTGGTGGTATCAGGACAAAAAGATCTGACTGGTCTCTCCCCTGAAGATGGTGACCCTGAAGTGGTCGGGACTGGCAGTTTTGCATACTCGTCACCCATGCCGGATTACTCGCTTGGAGAAGAGGTGGGGTCCACAGGCGGAATTATTGCCATAATCGCCGGAATCCTGATAACGCTGCTTGTTGTGATGGGAGCTTCATACGCCATCAGAATAAGTAAAGAAACTCAATAATCTTTTTTCATATCTTCAATTTTCTTTCATTTTGTTACGGAAATTATTTCAGTAATATTTTATCAAAGCAGCAGTAATCCCTAGTACTGAAAACCTGCAAAGCCACTCCAGGTTCCCTGATATTTCAGAGCAGGAGATAACCACACCATGCATATAATTGAGACCCAGGATCTCTCTCATACCTATAAAGGCAATATTGATGCCTTGAAAAATATCTCGTTTATTGCACCCCGAAACACCCGGATCGCGATCATCGGGCCAAATGGTGCCGGAAAAAGCACCCTCTTCAAGCATTTCAACGGTGTATTAAAACCCACCAGTGGGAAAGTCCTGATCCGGGGAGAGCCGATAACCAAAGAGAATATCCGGGAAGTCAGACGGACCGTGGGACTTGTCTTTCAAAACCCTGATGACCAGATATTTTCTCCCACCGTTGAGCAGGATGTGGCATTTGGTCCGACAAACATGGGCCTTGATGAGGAGGCAGTAAAACACCGGGTATCTGAAGCACTACGAACGGTCGGTCTATTAGACTACCGGACCCGTGTCCCTCATCATCTGTCAGGCGGAGAGAAAAAAAGGGTTGCCATTGCAGGTATTATTGCGATGGAGCCCCAGGTTCTGGTTCTTGATGAGCCGACGGCAGGGCTTGATCCGCAGGGAGTCAGAGAGATAATACGGTTCATCCGTGATTTTTCCGTCAGGTACGGCATGACGGTTATCTTCTCAACCCATAATATCTCCCTGGTTGCAGAACTGGCAGAGTATATCTATGTCATGAATAATGGAACCTTTGTTGCTGAAGGAACGGTTGCCGAGATATTTTCACAACCTGATCTCCTGGCCAGTGTCCGTCTTGATCTTCCCATATTGCCAAAACTCATCTCTTCTCTCAGATCACAGGGCATTGCAGTCGATATGGGGTACACGTATCAGGAGGCTGAGGCTGCATTTTTAAAAGCCTTTGGTAAGATGGCATGATTGAAGACTTATTCGACCTTGAGCAGGTGACATCACAAAAGAGTATCATCCATTCACTTGATGCCCGGGTGAAGATTCTTGTCTGTTGTGCAGCGATTGTTGCTCTCGTTGCCGTTCCCTATTCCCCGGTGGTGTATGCCGTATCTGCAGTCTTCTTTGCCCTCTTCCTTCTTCTCTGGGTCCTCTCCAGGATCTCCCCGGTCATCTATTTTCGAAGGCTACTTCTTGCTCTTCCGTTTGGGTTCATGCTCTGTGGGTTTCAGATCTTTTTTAAAAACCGCTATTACACAGACTACCATTCACTCCTTGAACTGCCTCTCGGGATTCATATCTATTATGAATCGGTTGAGTTTGCCTCAATATTACTCGTGAAATTTCTGGTCTGCTATTCCTTTATCGTCCTCTTATCCTCGACATCCTCACTCCAGGACCTCCTTGAAGCAGCAGGAAGGCTCAAAGTCCCCCCTGAACTCATTCTGGCGCTTGGAATGATGATTCGGTATCTCTTCGTGTTTGGTATTATCTACCGGAGGGTGACAGATGCACTGAAGACACGGCTCTTTGATCCCTTTGATCACCGGCTGCCCTACCGGTATCGTATTGTGAATATGGGATACATGATGGGTTCGATGTTTATCCGGTCACTTGAGCAGGGTGAACGGACGTACGCCAGTATGCTCTGCCGGGGATATGGACGTGACAGTTTTATTTTCATCAGGGACAAACCCCTGCTCTGGTCAGATATGATGTTTCTCTGCCTCTGTCTCTGTGTCATCATACTGGTTCCCCTGCTGTGCTGGTATGATCCATTCTCTCTTATGAGCCGGTTTGAATTTCTGCCTTATTCTGCTTAAATCTCCTGATAAGGAAGCAGGGAGTATTTCTCTGACAGGAGATGCAAAAAGACCAGGGCATAATAGCGGAGGAAGGTTACAACCGGGGTCATCACAATGAGAGTTATCACGGCCATCACGAGAAACGGCAGGATAAATCCGGTGCTCATTAGATCTTGAGAGGATGACAGTCCGGGTATCATGATGAGGGATGAAAATCCCAGTCCTTCCATCACCGCAACAAGAAGGATGCCAAGAATAATCCCGGTGATAATATTTATCCCGATCTTGATCGCCAGGTATATTCCCATCTCATCCCACCTTCCTTTGATCTCCTGCAGAAATATCCTCCATCCCCTGATTATCCCACAGGTATGCACGATCATAACCGGCACAACAAAGTCGGTTGTAATGATGGTGAGAATCCAGACAGGGATTATCAGGATGAGAAGTCCTGCCAGTGCGTACATCAGGGCGATAAAGAATGCTGCAGGATTGTCTGGCTGCGATAGGAGGACAGGGACTGCAATACCCACGATG
>CAZEWE010000007.1:0-30943 GCA_964515765.1 uncultured Methanospirillum sp.
GGAATACTCGTCGCATACGTCTTCGCGTTCATCATATTACACGTAGGTTCACTCTTCATCGGAGCATAAACATGGATAATACAACATACCCTCACCAGTATCTCTATGGGTGGACAGGAATAGTTACACTGACCACCTGTATCGCCGGCATCATATCAATACTAGAAGGAGCCGGAATAGGAACCGGCTTCTTTATCCCGGATATCCCGGGTGGATGCATCCTTCTCCTTATCGCTGCACTCTTTGGCCATGCTCCTGGTGGTATTTGCCGGATGTGCAATCCTGGTTGAAACCGGTAATTACCTTACCCTCATCATGGAGGGTGAAGAGGCACAGCTCCTGACCATCGTCAGTTCATCATTCATTTGGGCAGCAATTCTCGCTAGTCCCCTTCTCACCGGAGTATCAAAACTCCTGTACGGGTGTTCATGTGGAGGTGACTACTGTGAGCGAAGGTCTTGAAATACTGTACCTAATCAACCGGCGGGGGGGATGCCTCCTCTCCGAACTATCTATTGAACTTGGTATACCGATAAAATCAGTACAATCCTGGATATCCATGTGGTGCAGCACCGGTTATCTGAAACGGGACGGAGAAGAATCACCGGGATGTGCATGTAGGAAAAGCGGGATGAAATGCATCTGCTGTCACTGTGCCTGTGAAGAAAAGAAAAATTCCAGTGAAAGCAGAGTAGAACTTACCACACGGGGACAGACCCTCATCAGGAGGAAATGGGATGAAAAAACCGGATCAGAAATTATCTCAGGCAATGGAAGATTACCTCGAGACAATTTATGTGCTCAGTAAAGACAAAGGATATGCACGGACCGGGGAGATAGCAAGGTCACTTTGCGTCTCACCATCTTCCGTGGTAGAGATGGTCGGAAAGATAGCAAAGTTAGGTTTTGTTGAATGGAGACGGTATGAAGGGATATTTCTCTCTCCGGAGGGCAGATTACGGGGAGAAGTCATTCATATCCGTCATGAAACACTGCGACAATTTTTTGAATTTATCGGGGTTTCTCCGGATATTGCAAATAAGGAAGCATGTATTATCGAACATGAGTTGTCACCTGTCACTACTTCTGCTATTGGAAACCTGGTACGTTTTTTGGGCACTCCGGCTGGAGGTCAGACCATATCTGCCCTGGAACTCTTTCTGAAGATGCAGAATACCGGGATTTCTTGGGAGAATGCAGCGACCGTCCAGGAACCGGTTCTAAAAGAGATGGTCATGCACTCAGTACGGAAATCTCAGGCGAATCATGACATCTTATCGCTTATTACCCGCCATGACCTGCTCAATACGATAACCGCCCTGTACCGGTACCTGGATCTACTGAGGACCATGACAACCAGTGAAGAGATGAAACTTGTTGTCTCACGTATCGAAGGGACAGTCCAGGCGATTAACAGACAGGTATCAACCAGTTCAGATCATCTCATTCCCGGTCTTGCCGGACAGAAATGGATGAATCTTGGTCAGCTCACCAATCATGCAGAATCAATGGTGCTCTTAGGTTCAGCAGTCGTTGAACAAAACCTTGGTTCAGTTGAAGTATTCGGAGATACTCTGATTGAAAAAGTGGTATATAACCTGATTGACAATGCAATCAGGCATGGAGAAGGAGTGACCCGGATTACGTGCGGATATATGCAGAAGGAAAATTCGCTGGTATGGTTTATCCAGGATGATGGCATCGGAATCCCGGACGAGGATAAGGATCAATTGTTCAGGGCATCTTCACAGAATAGCAGAGGAACCGGCCTGTATCTTGCATATCAGGTTTTGAGTGCCTGCGGTATGCAGATCAACGAATGCGGAACATATGGAGCGGGAGCACGATTTGAGATAACGATTCCAAATGGGCTGTACCGGTTTGTGAATATGCCCATAACCAAAGCTGACCCGGTCGTTCCGGACATCAGTCAACCCGTACCTCATCCCTGTTCATTACAGGTTCAATAAAATCTCTTTATTCCCCTTTTTTAAAAATGCATAATATTTCAACCAGACGAGTTCGTTGGATCGTCTGATTGTTCTGCTCATAGATTTTGGAAAAAAGCAATAATCAAAATTCGAATGATTTTTCAGATAATCAATTAATTGAGAGAACTTGGGTGAGATCGAATATAGTTTAATGCCAAACTTGCTGTAATAATCCAGAAAATTAGGCTTAAACTATGAAGTGCATTCAGAATGCAGGCTTTAGAATATCCTTCGTTTCACTTCGAATATTCTAAAACCTTTAGCAGTGCACTATAATCTCTGAATCATTCAAAACAGGCGATAATGGATCTGCCAGTAAGGAGGGAACCCTGCTTTTGTTTATTCAGGTGTGGAGATTATTCGATCCTGATTTTCTGATATTCCTGTATGACCGTTATAATTGATTATCGGTTATATCACTCGTTTGAACAGTACCTGTCAACCGGGCATTTTCTTCTGGAACATCCATATATTTCCAAAGAAATTCCGGAATTAGATCCAGTGCCAATACCCCTCTGATAGATGCATGACTTCCCATGTGACCTCCGTGTGTGAACAGATATTATCCGCCATAACAAAGACGATGTATCTTTGTTTGAATATTCAACCAACAGACCGATCCACTAGAATGGTTCGGAGTTTATGGAGTCGTTTGTGGTTTCATCCATCAGGTGATGGAGATGCTCGTTAGAGTTTTTTATATGACTGATGAGAGCTTCCAGGTCACGCTGAACATGTTCGATATCCCCATGAACATGGGAAAGCTCTTCTTTCATATGAGAGATCAGATCTGATTTTTCACTCATTCAATTCTCCTGGCTCGGGATTTTCACTCCCGCATATCAGTTTCTGTTTTTTGGTAAAGATGAGAGGTGACCGAAAAATTTTTTGACAGAAAAATTCCCCTTTAAAACTCAATCAACCTATCCTGTTCCTTCCCGGCTTAATCCCCTTTTTTCAAAGCACGGGTTCCTTATATAAACCAATAATCGGGGAAAACTCCAGATACATAAGCGAAGTGTTTTATAGTGATAAATGGATAATCAGTAATATTCAGAATGGTTTTCCGCTTATTTGCATAATAAAAAGCAGGAATCCAGACCTCATGTGAAAAATCTCAGTTATCAGGTTTCATCCCCCCAAAAACCATGATCCATATCCTCTATGTAGATGATGAAGAACTTCTTTTGGACCTTGCGAAACTATTTCTTGAGAGGAGCGGAGAATATGTCGTTGACACCTCAATAACTGCTGTGGGTCTTGCAGACTCATCATCAATCACAACCTATGATGCCATCATTTCAGATTACCTGATGCCTGATATGGACGGCATTGCATTTTTAAAAGAAATCAGGAAGAAATATCCGGATATGCCCTTTATCCTCTTTACCGGCCGGGGAAGAGAAGAGGTTGTTATTGAAGCCATTAATAACGGGGCTGATTTTTACCTGCAAAAAGGAGGAGACCCGAAAGCCCAGTTTGCCGAACTGAGTCATAAGGTTATGCAGGCTGTAAAGCGAAGACAGGCTGAAAAAGAACTCCTTGAATCAGAACATCGGTTTTCAAAAGCGTTCCATGCAAATCCTGCGATTGCAGGCCTGTCTGATCTCACAACCGGCAGGTATGTAGACGTCAATGATGCGTTTTTAGAGCGGCTCTCATATACCAAAGAGGAGGTCATCGGAAAAACATCCATTGACCTCAATATCCTGACACCAGATAAGCGAAAAGATCTGATACATGAACTGGCGACCAGGGGACATCTCCACAATTACGAGACCGAAATCAGAACAAAAAACGGTAAGGTCCTCAACGTACTCATATCAGGCGATGTCATAGTATCAGGTGAGGAAGAATTCCTGCTGGTCCAGGCAGTAGATATTACTGAACGGATTACCAGTGAAGAAGCACTCCGTGAAAGTGAATACCGACTTCGTTCCTTTATTGATAATACATCAGAAGCAGTTATTCTGATCGATGAGGACGGAAAAATCATCGAATGGAATCCTGCTGCTGAGAGAATATCAGGCATTTTGAAAGATGAAGCATGGGGAATGACTGCATGGGACATAATGCTCCGGATGATGCTTCCCGAAAGAAAAACCAGGGAACATCTGGAAGAGATGGAGGCAAGGATTAAAAAATCCCTGAAAACCGGAGTCCCGGCATCACGTGAACCAGTTATTTCCGAGATCACAGGCCCGGACGGCGATACCCAATATATACGGCAGGTTACATTTCCCATTCCGACAAGCACAGGATATCGATTTGGAATTATCATTGAAGATATCACCAGGCAAAAAACCGCAGAGGAACAGGCAGATCGAAATCTCTTTAATCTGCAGAAAAGTCAGAGTATAGCCCACGTCGGGAACTGGACCCTTGATATTGCCACACAAAAATTCTCAGCATCTGAAGAAGCCTTGTCCCTGTTTGGGTATCCATCAGATGCCACCCCCTCATTTGATGAGATTGCCGGAATGATACACCCCGAGGACCGGCCACGGGTACGGGAGTTATTTGCCCGTGCTCTCTCAACCGGCCAGCCCTACAACACCGAGATGAGGATAATACTTCCACAAACGGGAGAACTCCGATATCTCTACTCATTCGGAGAGGTTGAAACCGATGAGCAGGGGAGGCCTATCAGAGTATTTGGCGTGAATCAGGATATTACCGAACTGAAAAAGACATCATGTGCCCTGGCAGAGCAGGAAACCCAGTTCAGGCAGATAATAGACAATCTCCCCATATCCATCAGCATTGTCACCCTGGACGGCACCATCCGGTATGCAAATTCCCAGGCAATGTCCCTCTTTGAGTTTTCCAGTATGGATGAACTCTATAATACAAAGGCTCCGAATGTCTGGGCCGACCCAACAAGGCGAAATACCTGGCTTGACACCCTTCAAAAGAATGGTATTGTCACAAACTTTGAAATGGATCTGAAGACACCATCGGGGAAGAAGTTCTGGGCAATTGGGTTTGGGATAATAATCACCTATGAAGGGGAACGATGTGTATTGTCAGCCCATCACGATATCACTGATCGGAAAATTGCAGAGGATGAGCTGAAAAAGAGGGAGGAACAGTATCGGTTTATCACCGAAAACTCGATTGATGTTATCTGGACCATGGATCTGTCCGGTCGGTTCTCCTACATCAGCCCCTCTGTCTGGCATCTCCGGGGATATACCCCAAAGGAAGTAATGGGAAGACCATTGGAAGAGGCAATTAGCCCGGGATCCCTGCCTCTTGTGGTTGAAACAATACAGAATGCACAGGAATTGATTAAAAAGGGGATAGAGCCACCGCCACAAACACTCGAGGTTGAACAACCATGCAAGGATGGATCAAGTGTCTGGACAGAAGTAATCGCCAGACCGCTCTACGATAAATGGGGAGACCCGGTCGGGTTTATCGGAGTCAGCAGGGATATAACCAAACGGAGAGAAGCAGAGGAGGCCTTACGAGATAATGAGACTAAATTCATCTCGATATTTAACCAGACTCCGGACCCCGTCCTTATCATAGATAGTTCAGGTATGATTCTTGAAGTTAATCATGGATTTCATGATATGTTCGGCTTTTTGGATACCGAGGTCCTGGGTAAACGGGTGGATGAGATACCGGTTTTATCAGAGATCGCAGGGAAGGATATCCTGATGGAACCCGCCGGAAAAGAAGGAGATGTATACCGAAAAGAGATTACCTTTACAACCCGGATGAATCTACCCATAATCGCAGAGGTTGCATGGTCACGATTACTCATTCATGGTGAGCCGTGTCTGCTCATTCAGATTCATGATAATAGTGAGATCAGAAAGGCTCATGATGCTGCCCAGAAGGCTAATAATAAACTCAATATTCTCTCCAGTATTACAAGGCATGATATCCTGAACCGGGTTATGATTGCATCACTCTATAGTGATGAGATCAAAGAGTCGGTATCAGATCCCACCATCTTAAAATACCTGAACACCATCTTACAGGCGTCAGCGGATATTGAACACCTCATCAGTTTTACCAAAGAGTACCAGGACCTGGGAACGTCTGCTCCTGCATGGCAACAGGTGCAGTCGGTATTCAGACAATCAAGTATTCTCAACCTGGCAAAAGACATCAGGATTGAATCGGATCTGGGGAGACTTGAGATTTATGCGGATCTCATGCTTGAGAAAGTGCTCTACAACCTGGTAGAGAACTCAGTCAGGCATGGACTGAACCTTACAACAATACGAATTGCATACGTTATTTTTGATAATGACTGTATCCTGACCTATGAAGATGATGGCGGAGGCGTTCCGGAGGACGATAAGGTGAAAATATTTGAACGGGGGTTTGGTAAAAATACCGGAATGGGACTGTTTTTAATCAGAGAGATCCTCTCAATCACCGGTATTGATATTCACGAGACCGGAATCTATGGAACCGGTGTCAGGTTTGAGATACGGATTCCCTCAGGAAAATGGCGACTTGAATGACGATAGTGATACGTCATCAGGATCAGATCTATTCAGAAGCAGGGATATCTGAATGAGCAGAACCGTGATAAACAGCCAGTATACACGCGATAGCCGATAATGGAGGAACATTGGAACGTGAAGGCTGAAAATGAAGTCAATGCATCAAACCAGGAACAGATGACAGAGTATCTGCATAGCATAAGGATTTCCCGGAGATTACCGCTCATCCTTCTCATCCTGACCACTGTATCTGCTATTGGTATGAGTTACCTCTCTCTCCAGGCCGGCTGGACGACAATATTTCAGAATTTGTTCTACTTTCCGATAATTATTGCCTGTGCGTTTTACTTTCTTCGTGGCTTTCTCTTTTCCCTTCTCCTCACACTGTTTTATATCGCAATTATCTTTCTCTATACCCGGGACCCCTCCCTCCTGATTGGGGCAGGAATCAGGGCAGTTATTTTTATCCTTGTTGCCGGAACGGTGACATACCTGTCTTTCCTGAAAGAGAAAGCAACCACAGACCTGGCCGAACGGAATGTCGAGCTTCAATCCGCCTGTGAACAGATACAGAGTTCAGAAGAGGAGTTAAAGCAGCAGCTCGAAGAGATATACTCTGCACAACAGGAGATAGATGACCGGGAACATACATACCGGCAGCTCTTTACCTACAATGTTGCCGGTATTGCCCTTCATGAGATCATCTGTGATAAGGTTGGAAATCCTGTCGACTATCGGTATGTCGAAGTAAATCCGGCATTTACCGAGTTAACCGGACTTCGTGAAGAAGATATCATAGGCAAAACAGTCCTTGAAGTATTACCCGGAACAGAGCAGTACTGGATTGATCTCTATGGCAGGGTAGCCCTGACCGGACAGACTGCCCATCTTGAAAACTATAGCAGGGAACTGGATAAATATTTTGAAGTCACTGCGTATTCTCCAAGAAGAGGACAATTTGCAACACTGATTCAGGACATCACCGAAAGAGTCCGAAATGAAGCCCTGCTCAAGGAGACAAATGCATACCTTGAAAACCTGATTAATAATGCCAATGTTCCCATTCTTGTCTGGGACCGGAGCCTGAAGATAACCAGGGCCAATCACTCCTTTGAACTCCTCAGTGGATGGAATGCAGATGATCTGAAAGGAAAACCCCTTGAGATACTCTTTCCGCCGGAAAGTGCAGCCCATTCGATGCGTCTTATCAGAACGACCCATGACGGGGTCAGATGGGATACGGTCAGACTTGCCATTCAGCACCGGAACGAAGAGATAAAAACTATCGTATGGAATTCTTCCACCATTTACGATACAGATGGACGACCGGTTGCAACCATTGCCCAGGGGAGGGATATCACCCAGGAGATTCTCCTTGAAGAAGAGAAGGAAAAACTGACCACCCAGATACAGGAGAACATTGCAAAACTTGCCATCTTAAACGACGGGATCAGAAATCCGCTTACTATCATAACCGCCCTGACGGACATGTCCGGCACGATGAATCCAGCAGATATCGATTCACAGATCAGGGAGCAGATATCACGAATTGATGATATGGTCCAAAGCCTTGACCAGGAATGGATCAATTCAGTAAAAATTCTCGAATATTTACGAAAACATCATCATATTCACAAGAATACTCATACTGGAAAAAGAATCGGGCGAAAGGATACCGACCAGGCATATGATGATCCCTCAGAGCAGTTCGTGACGGACAGCAAATCTCTCTTTATTGAAGAGGTACAGGCCCAGCTCTACACGATTCTGGACAGCATTGATGCAATTATCTATGTGGCAGACATGGACACCTATGACCTGCTCTATATCAATAAAAAGGCACGGGCAGTCTTTGGTGATGATGCAGGGAGAAAATGCTATCAATGGCTCAATGACGGACGTACATCGCCATGTGAGTTCTGCACAAATAACCGGCTGATAGAGAATGCAGAGCCTGCCGGCGTATACCGGTGGGAAAGCCACAACTCATCAAATAACCGGTGGTATGACTGTCGGGACCGGGCAATCAGGTGGACAGACGGAAGACTTGTCAGACTTGAAATAGCCACTGATATCACCGATGAGAAAAGTATAGATAATGCACGAAATTACCTGCTTCAGTCAGATTATCTTCAGTACGGAGAAGACTTCTTCCAGTCGGTTGTTAAATACCTCAAGGAGACGCTTGCAGCATCCTATGTGTCGATTGATTATTTAAACAGTAATTATGAGGCCCATACCCTTGCATCGTGCTCCGGTTCTGATGAACCTGAATTGGGGTCATTTCCAATACAAAATACCATATTACCACAGATAATTGGAAAAACCATCAGCTCATATGACCACAATGTATACCTGGCCTTCCAGGATGATCCACTTCTTCAGGAAATACACGCCAATTCTTATGTCGGGGCAACAATCTGGAGTTATTCAGGAGTTCCTATCGGAGTAATCTCTGTCATATGGAAAAATGAGCCGGAAAATCTGCATCTTGCCGAAACTCTTCTCAAGATGGTGTCGGTCCGGGCATCAGGAGAGATTGAGCGGACACAGGCAGAAAGCCGGCTGAAAGAGAATGAAACCAGAATTCGGGAGAAACTATCAGCCCTTCTTGAACCGGATGGCGATATCGGCAGCCTGGACCTGGCACAGATCATTGATACCAACGAATTACAGCTCCTGATGAATGATTTTTACGCAGTCTGCGGGATTGGGGTTGCCATTCTTGATCTGAAAGGAAATGTCCTGGTTGCCACGGGATGGCAGGATATATGTGTGCAATTTCACAGGATTCATCCGGAGACCTGTAAAAACTGTATTGAAAGTGACACCATCCTATCTCAGAATGTGTATCCGGGAACATTCAGGCTGTACCGGTGTAAAAACAATATGTGGGATATTGCAACGCCCATTACCATCGGGAATACCCACATTGGTAACCTGTTCCTGGGTCAGTTTTTCTTCGATGATGAAGAAATAAATGAGGAGCAATTTAGAAACCAGGCAAGAACGTATGGGTTTGACGAAGATGCGTACATTCATGCACTGATGAAGGTTCCCCGGTGGAGTCATCAAACGGTTGATCATGTCATGCACTTTTACACCCGGCTTATTCACCTGATCTCTCAGGAATGCTGGAGTGCAATTTCCCTGGCACGGACGGTGACCGAACGTGACACCCTTCTTGAAGAGGCGAGGGAGAAGGATGAGGAGTTAAACCAGCAACTGGAAGAATTGCGGGTCACACACACCGACCTTATGGAAACCGAGGAAGCACTCAAAGAGAACCTGCAAAAATTAAAAGATCTGATAGAAACCTCACCTGATATCATCTGGGAGATTGATACGAAGGGAAATCTCACCTATATCAGCAGGCAGGTGGAAGATCTCCTGGGATATACTCCTGATGAACTGCATAATTCCTCAATTCTCAATCTCGTACAGGAAGAATCACACGAGACTGTCCTTGCAGAACTTGCAACACACCTGCAATTACCAGGGACTTTTCATTCTCTTATCGTATCTGCACGGCATAAGGACGGCACAGAACGAATCATGGAAATTCGGGCAAACCCGGTTGTAAATGCCGAAGGTATTGTCATAGGGATGCGGGGAATTACCCATGATATCACTGAGCTCAAGTATGCAGAGCAGGAGTTACAGAGAAGCGAGGAGAAATACCGGCATATCTTTGAAGATGCAACGATAGGAATATTCCAGACCACCCCCTCCGGGCAGATTATCATGGTCAATGATGCCCTTGCACGGATGTTCGGGTATGAAAACCAGACCGAAATATTCAGACTGAACCGAAGGGTAGACCTGGATCTGTATCATAAATCAGAAGACAGGACAGCCCTGCTTGAAGAACTAAAATCAGGTCAGCCGGTTTATCTCAGGGAGATATCATTTAAGAAAAAGGATGGGACAATATTTACCGGTACGGTCAATATCCGTAATATTCCTGATGAAAAGGGAAGAACCATCCTATATGAAGGAACTATCCTTGACATTACCGAGCAAAAACGGGCTGAACTGGCAATTGCCCAGAGTGAAGAGAGGTTTCACAAAATCCTCGACCTTGTTCCTGATATGATCTCCATCCATGATACGGATATGAATATCATCTATAGTAACTGGAACGGATTTGGAGAGGTTCCCCCAAAATACAGAGAAATAGGGACAAAATGTTATAAAACCTACCGAGGGCTGGATTTTGTGTGTCCTGACTGTCTGGCAGGCGATGTCTTAAAAACCGGGCAGGCAATTGAGACCGAGGTGAAACTCCCAGAAGGATTATGGATTGATCTCCGGGTCATTCCCCTGCTGGACGATGAGGGAAAAGTCATTCTGTTCATGGAGTGGGTCAGGGACATTACCGAAAAAAAACTGGCCGAAGAAGAACTCTGGGAAGAACGGCAACGCCTCGCAAGTATTATTGCAGGGACCGGGGCAGGAACATGGGAATGGAATATCCAGACAGGAGATGTCACTATCAATTCTATATGGGCAGAGATGCTGGGGTATTCCAGAGAAGAACTTATGCCGGTAAACATTCACACCTGGGAACGCCTTACTCATCCTGAAGACCTCCCTGTCGTGAATGGAATCCTTGCAAAACATTTCAACAAAGAAAACCACTATTATGATGCAGAATTTAGAATGCTCCATAAAAACGGGCACTGGGTCTATATACATGATCGTGGACAGGTAATGTCCTGGACCGCCGACGGACTCCCTCACATGATGTATGGAACCCATACCGATATCACGGAGAAGAAAGAGGCCGAGAAAGCACTTTTCGAAGCGAATAAGAAATTAAACCTCCTCTCTGATATCACCAGGCATGATATCAGAAACTCACTGACCAGCCTCCTCATCTATCTTGACAATACCAGACTTACCCCGCTATCAGATGAAACGGCAAGAAATATTGACAGAATGGAACAGATTGCACAGGTCATCCAGAATGCTATCGAATTTACCCATGATTACCAGAATATCGGCGTGAAGCAGGCAGTATGGCATAATATCGCTGCATTGGTTCAATCGGTATCAGAGCAGGTGGATGGAACATCTGTTGGATTCAGGATTGATCTCTCCGGCCTTGAGGTCTTTGCTGATCCCCTGATGGAACGGGCGATCTATAACATTATTGAAAACGCTCTTCGATATGGCGGCCCAGGTCTTTCTAAGATCAGGAGTTATTATGAGGATGAATGCCAGGATGAACACCTGTCATGGATCATTGAAGATAATGGAGTCGGAATCCGGGCTGATGAGAAGCCACATCTCTTTGAGCATGGATATGGTAAGAATACCGGATTCGGATTGTTTTTCACGAGAGAGATCCTGGCAATCACCGGTATTACCATCGAAGAGAACGGGACGTATGGACATGGAGCGAGGTTTGAAATCCGAATTCCACGGGGAAAGTGGAGGATGGAGAGTTAAATTAAAATCACATGTACAGAGGATATAAGAACTCAGGATGAGATTTATAGAAATTACACATTCTTTTTCATAGCCAGAGGATGATGACTTTGAAAAAACTTCCCATAGGTATCCAGTCCTTTTCCACCATCATTACCGACGGGTATGCCTATGTGGATAAAACTAAATATATTTCAAAACTCGCTCTACAGGGTAAATATTATTTTCTCTCACGGCCCCGAAGATTTGGTAAAAGCCTTCTTATTGATACCATCGATTGTGCATTTTCTGGAAAACGGGATCTCTTTTCAGGATTATATCTTGATACACCAGAATCAGGATGGGATTTCTCTTTCCAATACCCGGTTCTCAGAATAGACTGGTCAGTTGCACCGGTCCGGACACCAGAGGAGCTTGAGCGGAGAATTCATGAAATTCTGGACACTTGGGCTCTTCATTATGAATGCACCCCGGTTCCCTCTACGAGTGGGGGAAAATTAGATTTTATAGTCAGAAATATTCAGCAAAAGACCGGGATGCAGGTAGTAATCCTCATCGACGAATATGATAAACCAATCCTGGATACCCTGAAATCTCCGGTTATCGCTGCAGAGATGCGGGATATGCTGAGGGACTTTTACGGAGTCCTTAAATCCCTCGATTCCAGCCTGAAGTTTGTCATGCTTACCGGCGTCTCAAAATTTGTAAAGACAGGGATATTTTCCGGCCTGAATAACCTGAATGATATCACGCTTGACAGAACATATTCTGCTATCTGTGGATATACAGAATGTGATTTAGAACAGGTGTTTAACGAGTATATTCATGAGTATGATCAGGAAAAGGTCAGAGAATGGTACAACGGCTATTCATGGACAGGAGAACGAGTATACAATCCCTTTGACATTCTTCTTCTCTTTTCCAAAGGAATATTCAGACCATACTGGTTTGAGACCGGGACACCAGGTTTTCTCATCGAGCTGTGGAAAAATGCTCCACGTTTACCGGCAGAATTTGACGGGATGGTTGTCGGAGATGAAATTTTAGGATCTTTTGATCCTGAGCAGATTCGGGTTGAAACACTCCTTTTTCAGGCAGGGTACCTGACGATTCACTCCTGGGAGAGTAATCCGGATATCGGGACATGGTATACCCTGGGATTTCCAAACCGTGAAGTAAGAGAATCCTTTAACCGAATGATTCTATCTATTCTCGGTCCGGATACACCGAATATATCTGTCCCGGCTTATCGGACAATTTTGGAGAGTGGTGATACCGAGGGATTGCGTACCCGTATCCATGCATTGTTTTCATCAATTCCTCATGACTGGTACAGGAAAAATCCGATTTCTCAATATGAAGGTTATTATGCCAGTGTTTTCTATGCATGGTTATCCAGTCTTGGTTTTACCGTAATCCCTGAGGATGTCACAAATAAAGGGAGGATTGATCTTTCAGTTCAGACCGGCCTCATTACCTGGATATTTGAATTCAAGGTGCTCGGAATTGATCGCAGTGGAGAGAGAAACCCTCTTGACCAGATTAAGAATCAGGGATATGCTGAGAAGTACCTGGCTGAATCAAAACAGGTGATTCTTATAGGCATCGTATGGAATCCGAAAACCCGGAATCTTGAGCAATGGGAAGTATCAGCCGGATAGTATGATGAAAAATTTCAGACAAATTCAGATAAACTCTGGTTTCATCCAATAGAAACGATACGAGATAACCCTGTTCATGTATCCTTTTGTTCGATGGTTATGTGGATATCATGATGCTTCTTCAGATAGTTGATGATTTTTTCTGACTCAACCCACCGTGTATCCAGTTGATTAATAAGATCATCAATCTTTTTAATCTGGTCCTGAATAACTGCGTTTTCACCAGGGCCAAACGATTCTGAAAGAGTAGCAATGATGGTCAACGGGTTTCGGATTCCATCGTTTAATATAGAAAGTTCTGCAATGTTTTTCTTTATCTGAGTAAGGGCCAGTTCATTCTCATACTCTGCCATTTTTCTTCTGGTAATATCTTCAGCAGTTCCCTCATAGAATTCGATTGAACCATTGTCATCACGGACAGCCTTCATATTCACGGTTATCCAGAGAGGTTTTCCATCCTGCCTCCTCTCCTCAAGCTCAAACCCGGTTACTTCATGCTGGTCATTTAAAAGATTATAAATGAGATTCTCCTTACTCGTCAGAGAAAAAACCAGGGTGCCATTCTCCTTCAAAACCTGTTTCATCTCTTCAGGAGTTTTATACCCATATATACCGACAAATGCAGGGTTCATCTCCAAAAACTGCCCGTCAGTATCTATCCGGAATATCCCGAGGATTGAATCCTCAAAGAGTGCACGGTACTTCTTTTCACTCGCAAGTAACGCAGTCTGTGCTGCAATCCGTGCTGATAACTCATCCTGAAGCTCTACAGTCTTCTTTGCAACCATCCTCCGAAGCGTCCAGATCCAGATAAAGATGATGAGGAGCAGCCCTAAAACGGGTAACAAAACATACGTGAAGACCTTTTGGAAGAACTCTGCCTCATACTGCCGCTCCATGGGAGCAAACCAGGTATTGGATATCCGTTCATATTCACCATTTCTGTTGATGATAACAATGCCTTCGTTTATCTTCCCGATCAGATCCGGGTCCGAGATATGGGCTGCTACACAGAGTTTAAGCCGCTCTATTGGTTCTCCTACCGGTTTCAGGTTCCTGATCCCAAGATGCTCCATCAGGTACGAGGCGACAGGTTTGTTGATTATGGCAGCATCATACCCACCGGCAGACATCTGCAATAATTGCTCACGGTAATCAGGAACAATCGTAATATTTGCTGGAAACCGGGAGTTCTCCAGTTTTTCTTCCCAGATATCACCACTGGCAAGGATGATCCGTTTTCCCTTCAGCTGTTCAAGAGAGGTAATATCAGAATGTTCCTGAACATAGAGATACCAGTTCAGGGTAACGATTGGAACAGAGAATACAAACCGGTCGGTCCGGTTGATGTCATAAGCCATCGTTCCGGAGAGATCGATAGTATGGCTTGATAATGCTGCTTTTACCTCCCCCCATGGATGAGGCGTTACATTCACCGTAAACCCTGCTTCCTTCCCAATCGCACGGATGATATCAACAGAAAAACCGGCAGCATTCCCGGAGCTGTCCTTAAATTCAAAGGGAGGGTAGTTTTCATCAGCCCAGTACTGATACACCACCCCGCTCTTTTCATCAGCTCCAGATGATACGGGAATAAAAAAACCAAAGATGAGAAGTGATGTCAGAACAATATAGGATAGGATTAAGAAAAAGCGTAAATGAGAGTTTTCTTTTTTCCTAAACGTATATCGGGACATAATCTATATCAGTGAAAAAATATTATTGGGAAGATCGTTCAGTGATAGTACAGTTATCACTACTGATATAATTCCATCGATTCAATCTTATTTATAAAATATACCCGATAAAATCGAAAAATAGTACTCGTAACTGCTGATCCATATCATCTGGAAATTGTGCAATAGAAAAACTGTAATGCACAATTTTCGGTAAAATTGTGTAATGTGATTGTGCGGTTATACCTGGTACAATAATTTGTTTACCAAGTCAAGTGAAAATATTATATTCTTTCAACCATTCACGGCCAAACGAGCCCCCATTCATCCGCTCGTTCCACACACCCATGAAAACATCGAATCACGAATAATAATCCGGAGAGTATGAATGAGTTGTATGAGGGAGAGGGACCGGAGATGGTGTAAGACCTGAATCAGAGAGACACCCGGAGACTCCTACCAGGAGGATCATCATGAAGAATAACACCGGGCTTTTTGACCCATTATCGCCTCCATCTCACGAATGAAGATCCCCCTTTCTCCTCCACTTTCCGGATGGAACCATTATCTCAAACCGTGCTCCCTCTCCCGGGATTCCGGTTTCACGTATTTCAAGTCCGGTGATGGAAAGAATCTCCCGTGATAAAAAGAGTCCAATGCCGGTATGTGCTCCATAACCCCGCTGGAAGATACGGGCCTTCTCCTCTTCATCAATTCCGACCCCGTCATCCTCACAAAGAATCGTCATACACCCACCCTCTTCCCTGGCAGAGAACCGAATCCGTGTTATTGTTCTTCCATGACGAATAGCATTTTCAAGAAGCGTCGTGAATACTTTCCGGATGATAGGATCTGCATAGATGTTCAGATCAGATGGGACCAGATTTTCGATGATAACCTCACCAGGTGACAGTTCTGTTTTCGCAGACTCGATTACCTGAAATACCTGCTGCCATCCTGATCCGGATATCCCGAATGCTTCATATTCACGGGTAAAACCAATCGTTGCCTCTATTCGTTTTCCAATGGCACAGGCACGATTCACAAAGGTGATACACTCATCAGTATCCTCACTGTCCAGTGCCAGGTCATGACAGAGCTGCATGGAGGTCAGCTGATTGAGGATATCATGCCTGGTAAGACCAGTCAAAAGACGAATCTTCTGATAAGACTCTCTCAGCGCTTCATCCACCTGTTTCCGGTCGGTGATGTCAGAGATAAAACCCTCGAGGAACAGAAGAACTCCATCCTCTGTAAAAACCCCCCGTCCTCTCTCCCACACCCATCTGGTCTCTCCGGAATGGGTAATGATTGGATATTCACCCTCGAAATAATCACTATTCCGTAACTTTTCCTGCCAGATATCCCAGATTTTTTCGCGATAATCAGGATGAATGATATCATTATAGGAGAGAGTTTTATTTCCGGTGAGATCTTCCGGCTCATACCCGGTCAGTTCCCGGCAACCGTCACTGATATATATCATCGTCCAGTCTTTATCGTTTGCACACCGGTACACAAACCCGGGCAGATTACTGATGAGGGTTTCCATGACCCGTTTCTGTTCCTGTCCCTGTAGTAACGCCTTTGAAAGCTCCTGTTTGGTATGCCATGTATTTAGGAGAAGGAATGAAAGAACTGCAATACCCACGACAATACCAAGAATAGTCGCCCAGAACTGACGGACAACCTCTTCAACGGTGGGCTTTCCATAATCCTCATAGGGAGGCAACTGTAATGCTCTGAGAAGTTCATGAACTGTCGAATGGTCCTGGGGAATTGCCCATCCTGCACCCCTGACCGCTTGTGCAGCCGGATCATCCTCATCCATCATCAGAAGGGCTACAGACACATCCTTGCTGAGGGTCAGATCAGTCCCTGAAACTGCAGCAAATGGCCATTCAGGATACATGCGGGTGGATATCCGGTACGGGTAAAAGGGAAAGGCCGAACTCTGGTCATTGATAACCCGTATACCTGCAAGATTAATTCGGCCCTCTTTTGCCATCCGCTCAAGCTGGGTACTCCGGGCAGTTCCAGCATCAGCATACCCTGAGAGAACCGCTAATACGGCTGCATCATGAGTGCCGGTAAAATTGAGTTCTGCAAAATCCCGTTCAGGATCGATACCCCCTTCTTTTAACTCCAGGAAAGCAGCATGCCACCCGCCAAGCGACGTTGAATCAACCGCTGAAAACCGTTTCCCTTTCAGATCCTCCAGGGTCTGAATATCAGTGCGATCAGACCGGGTAAAGATCACACCGCCAAAGACCGGGAGCGGATCAGGATCACCGGGAACCTGGAGGGTTGCAATCCGCTGGGCAAGTCCGTGATACTCAAGAGCGGTGTATACAGACGGATTTGCTACAATAAATGACACGTTCCGGTTCTGAACTGCAGGCGTTATCTCCTGAAAGTCAAGAGGAATGATGGTGAAATGAAAAGGAGCGAGATGCTCTGTTAAATAGTCAGCAGTCGGGTCCCATTCCATATGAGCTATCTCCTCACCCCGGTTTGCCAGAACTCCAACGAGAACATCGTGAGAGACCATGGAGGAGGATGGCAGATCAGAATCAGAACCATTCGGGAAATCGGAGACAACCGGCTGAGTACTGATAACGGGCATAGCCAGCAGTCCGGCTAAAATCAGAAAGGTCAGGAGGAAGACGGATCCTCCGGCAAAAATGAGTCTTCTTTTCCCGGTTATCATGCCATCTCCACCCCTGCCTTTTCCTGCTGCCCGCCAAAATCAAAAAACATGATTTCAGATACCATCAGTATTCTTTTCTTACATGATAAAAAGGATCATAATCCTGCATTCATGGATTATAAGACCCAGCAGATGCCGAAGGGTTCTTTATTTAACATCTTCTTTTACCACCCATTTACCTGCCGGTACCCGGATTTCAAACCGTGCACCAGAACCAAAAGTCCCGGTCTCCTCAATTGTCATATTATTAATTGCAAGAATCTCCCGGATAAGAAATAATCCAAGGCCCGTATGTTTCCCATACCCCTGCCTGAAGATCTTCTCCTTCTCATCATCAGGAATACCTGACCCGTCATCTTCATAAACAAAAATGCAATCCCCATGCGTATAATGATAAGAAAAGGCTATCCTGGTGACTTGATCCCCATGCCGGATGGAATTTTCAATCAGAGTAAAAATGACCTTTTCAAGAATAGGGTCTGCATACAGAAAGAGCCCCTTTAGATCAACCTGGCAGGAGATTGGACCGATATAAAAACCTTCCAGTACATGGGTGATCATCCGCTGTGCATATTGCCAGGAGAGAGATTTATTTCTAATATCATCAACCAGTTTTGTAAATGCTATCTGGCTCTGGATAGTCTTGGTACTTGACAGGCATTTCTCGATATAACTGCCAATTTGTGGATCCAGATCACAATCCTGCATCAATTCAAGATACCCAAGAAGAGCAGTCACCTGGTTTAAGATATCATGCCTCGTAATCGAAGAGAGGATGGTAAGTTTCCGATTTGCAGCCAAAAGAGCATCCTTGTCCTCTTTCCGGTCGGTGATATCACGAATGGAGACCAGATCTGCATCCTGCCCGTTCCATTGAATAAGGTGCCCTGCAGCCTCCACGGTCTTTATCTTTCCAGACTGAGTGATCAGATCATATTCATTGATAACCGGATTGCCGGTCCTCTGGATCTCTGCAATGTCGGCCATACTCTTTTCAAAGGATTCAGATGTAAATATATCCCTGATATTTAGAGAAGATGACAGCGAATCGGGAGATAACTCACACATGGAAAAAGCTGCGGGATTTCCATAGAGGACACTCCCGTTTAACCCGAGGATTACCACAGGATCATGCACATTTTCAATGATAACACGCTGCTGCTCCTCAATCTCCCGAAGGATCCGCTCTGACTCTTTTCTTTCGCTCATGTCCAGAATAATGGAGCATAAATAATCAATGCTGCCATCCTGCTTTTTGACAATGCCGGTGGAGATGAGAACATCAATAATTGAACCATCCTTTCTGATATAGCGTTTTTCAATGTTTTCAGGATCTTTTCCTGCCAGAACCGATTCATATAGCTTCATCTCTTCCGCGAGATCCTCAGCAGGAGTGAGATCAGTCCAGCTCACCTGTTTCAGTTCTTCTGCAGTGTACCCGAGCATGGAGCAGAAAGCATCATTAAAATAGAGCCATCTTCCATCGGGCGTGGTAATCGCAATTCCAACCAGAGTGGAGTTAAACACTGCCCTGAACCGATCCTCACTCTCTCTGATATCCTCCATTTTTTCTGATATCAGATCATACTGTGCCCGGATTTCCTCTTCTGTTGAAGATATCTCTTCGTATGCTGCACTCAGTTCTTCATTACTTCGGAGGAGTGCTTCATCTGACCGTTTTCTCTGGATGATATTCCAGACCCCGTTCATGAGAAGGGTCAGCTGACGGATATCCTCATCCCCGTACTCTCCACTTTTATTGGCAACACCAACCAGCATGACGATCCGGTTCATCTCAAAGATAGGGACACCCAGATGACGCTCAAGAGATACATGACCGGGGGGAAGCCCTCTTTTCTGTGTATCAGGTGCAGCATAATCGTTGGTAATTATCGGTCTTCGCTGCCTGACCGGCTCACCCCAGAGGCCGGTGTCTGCAACCGGATAGAGTATCTTCCGGTCTCTTATCTGACACTCCTCCATTGCTACATTGGACCAGGCATGCATCGTCAGGACGGTTTCATCGTCACTTAAAAATGCAACATATCCGATTTTGCTGAGCGTCAGACGGACAGCCTCTTCAAGAGCGTACGTGGTAATATCGCTCATTGACTGATCTGTCATCTGCGTCAGGTTCAGCAGGGCTTCAAGTCGTGACTCATCAAGACGAAGCTTTTCTTCCACCTGCTTCAGGGCAGTGATATCAGCATGGGTCCCAACCATCCGGACAGGAGATCCGTCCTCACCCCATTCAACGACTCTGCCCCGTGCCTGTATCCATTTCCATCCCCCCTGTTTTGTCCGCATCCGAAACTCGATGGCATATCCTTCCTCCTTACTGGAGATGTGTTCCTGTATTCTGTTTTTTGTATTTTCGATATCATCAGGATGGAGGAGCAACTCCCAGGTTTTATACGAGGACGGATATTCACCAGGTTCATATCCCAGCATGGTAAACCAGTGCGGGCTGAAAAAAGCGTCCCCGGTTTTAATATTCCAGTCCCATATTCCTTCGTTTGATGCATCAAGAGTTATCCGGTACCGTGACTCGGTCTCCTCCAGCAATTCACGGGTCTCTTTTAGCGGAGTTATATCCCGAAGTGATTCAATCGCCCCGATAACATTTCCCTTCATATCATAGAGGGGGCATGCTGTAATCCAGAAGTAGAGCTTTTTCCCGTCATGGATCAAGGGACGGGTAACCTCAGCCGTCAGGGTCTGGTCATGCCGGATGAGGGACGGATACTTTTCCTGCATCTCCGGATCATTATCAAGAACGAAATCAATCAGCATCGGCCGCTTTTTTCGGTAGAAAGGAGTTGCATATACATAATCACCCTTCCCGATGATGTCAGAGGCGGGTATACCGGAGAGCTGCTCCATGGCACGGTTCCAGGCTATGACAACATGACTGGTGTCGATTGCAAAGGTGGCATCAGGCAGAAAATTGATTATTTCCGATTCCCGCTGCTGCAGGTCGAGAACCAGTTTTTCAGCCCGCCGGTGGGATACCGCATGACGGATCTTATTCGCAAGTTCAGCAAACTGGGCTTTTGGATCCCCTCCTTTTTGCAGGTAGAAGTCTGCTCCGTTATTGAGCGCCTCGATTGCCACCTCTTCCCTGCCCCGTCCGGTGAACAGAATGAACGGTGTCTTATTGCCATGTAAGCGTAAATGTTTTAAAAATCCGATTCCATCCATTCCCGGCATCTGGTAGTCTGATATAATGGTCTCAAACTCCCTGCTCTCCATAGCGGCAATGGCCTCATTGACACCGGTGGCTATGGTAACAAGAAAATCACCGGTCCGTTCCAGGAAAATCTTTCCCAGATCCAGGAGGTCAGGCTCGTCGTCAACATACAAAACGGAGATGATACCAGTCATTTCTCTTCTCCATAACGCCATTTCCCGGTAGGAACGACAATCTCAAACCTGACACCATGCATGTATGTTCCACACTCCTCAATGGAAAGACCGGTAATTGAAAGGATTTCACGAGCCAGAAAGAGACCTATACCGGTATGCTTCCCAAATCCATGCTCAAAAATCATCTCCTTATCTTCCTTCACAATGCCAATCCCGTCATCTTCATAGACAATAATGCAATTTCCATCGCTTCTGTCTGCCCTGACATGAATCTGTGTTACCCGCTCTCCATGCCGTATTGAATTTTCAAGCAGCGTGGTAAAGACCTTCCGAATGATTGGATCTGTATATATCTCAAGGTTTTGTGGCACGTCATTAAAAAATTGAATGCCAGCATGTTCTGTCTCTTCACCAGCAGAATCCACAATCGGATGTAATCCGAGCCAACCTGTCCCATAGATTCCGAAATTCTCATATTCACGGGTAAAACTGATTATCTTTTCGATCTGTTCACCAGCAGACCGGGCATACTGAAGATACTCGTGGATTCTCTCAGGATCAGAAGACTGCAATGCCAGGTTGTGAAACATATCCATTGCGGATATCTTATTATAAATATCATGCCGGGTGAGACTGGTTAAGAGGCGTAATTTCACGTTTGACTGACGTAAGGCCTCTTTATCATACCGCTGATCGGTAATGTCACGGACAATTGCAAGAACCTCATGCTGAGACGATCTGATAATCCTGACCTCAAACCAGAGCTTTTTATCCTGAATGTCAAGGTAATATTCAAAGAACTGCATCTGGCCGGTCTTCAGGGTTTTCTGAATGGCAGAATGGCCTCTGGATGCCACGGGTGCAGGGAGGACATCATGCAATGATTTTCCAATCAGCTCTTCTTCGGGAATGAATAAAAGAGCCGGATCATTCACATGACAACTCAGGTATACCCCGTTTTCATCAAATGTAAACAGAATATCAGGAATTGCACTGACAGTGGCCCGAAACCGCTCTTCATTCTGTCTGAGTGCTGTTTCTGCCTGTTTTTGGCTGGTGACATCCCGGGCAGACCCCACTGTTCCGATCATCTCACCCTCCTTATTTAAGAACGGGGCTTTATGCACATCCAGGTACAGAAAACTTCCTTTCACATTACCAAACTCATCAAACTGCCGGGGTTCTCCCGCATCCATGGTAATCTGATCAGTATCACGGCAAATGTTTCCAAAAGTGTGCCAATCCGGGTTCTCCGGGTGTTCCCTCCTCTCCCGCTCAGCAAAAAAGAGGTCAGTCTTCCCTATCGGCTCAGAGGGATCACGGGCATTCAGAAGGTTTTCACAGAGGGTCCTATTTGCAAAAATGTACTTCTTTTCCAGATCTTTTGCCCATATCATGTCCGGAACCGTATCACACATCATCCGCATCATGGAGGAGAAGGAATGATACCGTTCTTCCCGCTCAGTCAGGGTTTCCTGAACCTGCCAGGTCTTTGTGATATCCTGACACCCCCCATACAGCCTGATTACTCCAGGGGGAATCGGGTCCTGTTCACACCTGGTCTTGCAGGATATCCGGATCTCTTCACCATTTTTCCGTCTGATACGAAGGTCACAGGTTCCCGACTGACCAGGAGAGAGACCGGTTACAAACTGATCAAATACGGGGAGATCCTCATCAATGACAAGTACCCTCCAGCACCCGAATTCTTTCAGTTCATCAATGGTATACCCGGTTATTGGTTCTACCGCCCCGGCCATCCAGTCTATCTGATACATCCCGTCAGGATACCGGGCACAGGAGAATGCAAAGTCTGATGTGAGCGATGAGATCTGCCGGTATCGTTCTTCATTATGAAGTAATATCTCTTCGGCATGTTTTCTTCCGGAAATATCTACTGCTATCTCCAGTCTGACCAGCCGCCCGTTTGTCCAGGGAATTGCACGTGCATGGCATTCATACCACCGGCCATCAATGGGGTTTTTCCGCTCCCATACATGAATCCCGAGCGGACCTTTTGAATCGGTGAGTTGCCGGTTTGTGCAGAATGAACAGGGAGAGGTCTGACCTTTTTGTAATACCAGATAGCACAGTTTCCCGGCCATGTCTCCATATAACTCCCTTGCTTTCTGGTTCCCATATATCAGTTCATGGCTCTCTAAATCGACTACATATATAAGAATGTCAAGGGTTTCAAAAACCAACACCAGTTCTTCAATCCCTATGTCATACAGATCAGGTACGCTAGAAAAAAATGGGTTTTCCCCAGGGGAGTGTAATTCATGGCAGTGTTCATCCAGATGGATATTGTGATGTTTCTGAAGATAATGCAGAATGGTTTCTGATTCATTCCACCGCCGGTCCAGCTGGGTGACCATGGTATTGATCTGGCTGACCTGCTGCAGTATCATCTCCTGAACCTTTCCATCAGATATGAACTCTGCATACCCGGTGATGACCGCCAGGGGATTTCGGATGCCATCATTGAGTACCGCCTGCTGGGCAAAATTGACCTTTATCTGTTTTATCGCAGCATCCTTCTCCTGTTCAAGACGGAGTTTTTCCGTGATATCAAGACCCTGGGCAATGGTAGCGACCAATGTTCCCCCGACGGTCGAGTAGATGGGAGATGAGTTCCAGAGGATGTATTTTACACTTCCATCACGGTGCCTGACCGGGATATCAACCGTCTCCCATTTATCTCCATGGAAGGCATTCTTCAGAAGACAGGACCAGCGTTCCTGATCCTGTGGATGGAAGATAACCGACAGGTCCTTTCCGATCAGGTCATGAGCAGGGCATCCGGTAAGTATCTCACAGGCATGATTTATCCGGGTGATATGAAATCCAGGATCCCAGACGATTATCGGCCCGCTTGCATTGGTTATCAGGTTTTCCAGATACTCATTTGTCTTTCTCAGGTCTTCCTCAACCGATGCACGGGCGATTGCAGTCCCGATGGCATTTGCAAGGGTGAGCAGGATCTCCTTTTCTCCCTTGTTCCATTCATATTCTGTTCTGCAGTTGTCAAATCCGATAAATCCCCAGAACTCATGATTGACAATGATGGGAACAAGGAGGATAGAGATGATCCCCTGGGCTGCCAGTATCTCCCGTTCACTCTCCGGATGGTTCCTGACAAGGCCTGATACTACCTTCCCCGTATGCAGCATCTCATATGAGTAGGGGGCCACGGTCTGAAACGGCAGGTTTTGCAGATCCGGGTTTTCAATTTGAGAGGGTATTCCTGTATTGGTCCATTCAAACCGCTGACTTACCAGAAACTCATGGGTTTTTGGATCGGTATGAGAGACGAAGATATAGACCCGGTCCTGATCCATTGCTGATCCAATGAAATCAAGCACCTGCTGAATTGCCAGGTATACCTCTTTCTCCATGAGAAGTATTCTGGTGCATTCCGCCATGGCATTGAGTAACCGATCCTTTCGAATCTGTGCGTTCTCAGTTTTTTTCCTGGCAACGACATCCCCGATTCGATCCCTCAATGTTTCAAACTGTTTTTCAGGGTCTTCTCCCTTCTGAAGGTAATAGTCAGCACCGCCTTCAAGGGCCTGTATGACAACATCTTCCCGCCCCCGTCCGGTAAAGAGAATAAACGGGGTGAAGGGATCACATCGGCGAAATATGGAGAGGAACTGCAGTCCGTTCATATCAGGCATCTCATAATCTGCAATAATTGCATCGTATGATTTTTGCTGCATCCGGACCAGTGCCTCTGCGGCTGAAAGGGATGTATCTACGGCATATTCTCCGGTATCCTCAAGATAACACCTGCAGGCCTGAAGCAGGGCCGGTTCATCATCGACAAGGAGTATTGAGATCATAGTCTGCCGGATTGGTCATAAGGGGCATTTACCTGAATTGACACACGGGTATGTATGGATGTAGGTTTTTCTCATCTGTGCCGGGTATATCCCTGACAAATCCGTTGCATGCCGTAGATAAAAATATTGTTATTTACTCCTTGCCTATACCCCTGACAGGAGGAGGAGTGGAGGAGTCAATGGGACAATATACCACTGCTCTTCCTATGTCAGATAGTACAACCGGAGAGAACGTTGCCACATCATTCTTCATAGGGTTATCGTGGCACAGACGGACCTCTATCATTCAGAGTTACTTTTTTTGAATCGTTTGGCATATATCTCCTCGATGAAATCCGGAAGTGGTTCCTTCCATGGTTCCTGTTTGTTTGGTGCATATGAACTGAATTTTTTTGGGTTCAAACCAAGCTCTTTTGCCATCCGGATATGCTCATCGGTGAGTTTATACCGCTTTTTTGCATCACTCCACGCTTCATCTTTTGAGGAAGGGGTTTTAATTTTTGACATGCTATCACCTGCCAGGATGTAAATTCGGTTACCAATGTCCCAAGTACATCATCATTTATCAGGGATGAATAGAACGACAATATTTAACCATGTGCCTTGCATCATTGGTACCAGATTTTCCATGAATCAAACACCGGAAAAATTGAACCAGGGGGTTTGATCTTTAGGTTTTGAGCCGTTTCATGGATTCATCTATCCGGGTCGCAATGTGCGATAGTTCGGTCATGATGGATGATATCTGGTTTAATGCAACCGATGACTCCTCTGATGCAACTGCAGAGGCTGATGCTTCATCTGACGTATCGTCTGCCAGAGTTTTCATACCTGAAATGCGTGATTCTATCATCTGAACGGCATTTCTTTCTTCTTGTGAAAGAGCTGCTACTTCAGCAATATTATCTGATATCTCCTGTATCTGTTCTGCTATGGTATGGAAAAACCGGATTGTCTCGTTGATCGCCTCAGACCCCCTGGTCACTTCATCGGTTGCCTTCTGCATCGCTACTCCGGCTTTCTCTGACTGGGCCTGCAGTTCCTCAATGATCCTAGAGATGTTATCTGCTGAACGCTGTGAGTCCTGTGCCAGGGTCTTTACTTCATTTGCAACCACGGCAAACCCAAGTCCGGCCTCTCCAGCCCGGGCGGCCTCGATTGATGCATTCAGGGCAAGAAGGTTGGTCTGGTCTGCAATGGAACTGATGATCTCAATGATCTTTCCAATCTCCTCTGCCTGAGTCTTAAACTCTTCAATGATGACACCGGCGTCGTTCACCGCTCCGTTAATCGCCTGAATGCCTTCTTCTGCTACATTAGCCTGGACCAGTCCTTTACCTGATATGTCATTGACATCCTGACTTAACCGGCTGACATCATCCACCTTGGAGGCAACAAGGGCAACCGATGTAGTGAATTCTCCCATGTCGCTCATCACGTCAGCAACGGAATCAACGGTCTTTTCTGCATTCGAACTTACCTGTGCAGAGTTCTGGGCGATGGACGCTGCTCCGGCTGAAACCTCTTCAACACTGGCAACGGCCTGCTCTGTAGAAGCTGTCATCTCCCTGACCTGGTCACTGACATCACTGATAACCTGTGAGAGTTCGGTTCCGACGGCATTGAGACCATCACGGAGAGCAATAAGGTCGCCTTTCACCTCAACGGTTTCATCAAACCGGCTGCTGAACTCTGCATGGGCAAAATGATCGGCTACCCGGAGAGCTTCCTGTAAGGGGACCACGATTGCTTCAAGCATGTTATTCATGGCAATGATGATGGACCGGTACGTTCCGCTGAATTTATCCGGGTCCTGTCGCTCGGTCAGGATACCATTCTTCGCAGATACTGCCATTCGCTCAACATTTTCAGTGAGAGCCATGATGGCATCTTTCATCTCCGTCATGGTCTGCCCCAGGACATCACGTTCTGAGAGGACCGGAATTTCGATATCAAAATTCCCTTTTGCTATTGCTGCAGCGGCTACTCCTTTCCCATGCAGACCATCACCAAGCGATTTAAATGACCGGGCCAGGGATCCTATCTCATCATCCTGGGTTACCACCAGGTCGGTGATGATGGCACCCTCTCCCATGGCCGATGCTGCATCGGTGAGTTTTTGCAGGGGTTTAATAATAACCGAATGGATCCTTGCGATGAGGAGGATGGCGATGAGGAGGGTGATGACAAAGGCAATGATGATGAGAGAGAGCAGGGTCTGCTGGATCTCCTGAATCTGCTCAGTGACATCGTGAATGACGACTACCACACCGATCTTCTCCCCTTTTCCATCGACCAAAGTGAACCCGCCGGTGGTGTAACTGGCGCCATCGGAGGTGATGGTGGAGAAGAGATTTCCGGTGGTGCTTGCTTCATTCAGCGCCTGAACAGAGAACTGCTGAATATTCATCTCCACAAAGTCGGTCGCTGTTGATCCAAGCAGGACATAATCGGCCATGTCATCATAGTTATTGCGAAGGTTCTTTGATTCCCGGCTTTCTTTCCATTTTTTCGGGTCAAAGGCTTTTTTCAGGCCAAAGATGGCATAGTCATCCCCGGTCTGCTTCTTCATAACCTCAAGGAATGGAGTGATCTCAACCCCCTGCTCGACATACCCGATGAGTTCACCGGACCGATAGTACGGTCCGACCATCCGAAGAGCATACCCCCGGGATCCTACTTCAAGGCCATATCCCCAGGATGTACTGTCCATGGCCATCTTTGCCGTATACCGGTCAGATGATTTCTCTCCGTAGAGTTCTGGGGAATGGACCCGGAGGAGGAGAACATCATCAGCCGTGTGGAAATTCCAGTGGGTGAGGCCGACTTCCTCTTTTGCTTTCTCATAGATGTCTTTTGTCCGGCTGTACAAAAGATCGCGATTTTTCGATGCAAATGCTTCTTCTATGCCACTATTGCCGGAGAGGGAGATAATGCTGGCTTTCAGGAGACGGAGCTCTTCTTCCATGAGTGAGTCAAAGGTGTTCTTCGATTCCTGAATTTTTTCCAGGATGACGGTTTCAAAATTTGATGTGACAACCTGGTGGATGAGAAAGACGAATATTCCGGATAATATGAGGATGAGGAGGATGAGAACGGGTAATAATTTTGCAACGATTCCTTTTTTCATAATCTTATGGTACATGTATACACCTCACCTTCCTGTACTCCTCATATGCGGTGCAGATGTGGAAAAATCATGCAGGATGAAAGGGATATGCATCCAGGTATGTTCATGCAGCATCTGTTCCCAGGTATACAGATAGAAGATACGTAGTTACCAGATAATATAAAGGTAACCGGGAGTGAATTCACAATTGAGACTGTTGTTGCCGGATTTGCGATGGGAAAAAATTAAAACTTTGAGACAGGAAATACAGATATTATCGTGACGATTCCATGCCGGTATCGATGAGAATCGTAACATTTATTAATTTAAAAGCACTGTAAAAATCTATGCCGGGAGGAGATCTTCCCTTATCATATCCTGAACAATATACCATCCTGTATGTTGATGATGAACAATATATGCTCGATCTAGGTAAAGCGTTCATCGAAAAAAAGGGGGGAATTAAGGTACGCACTATTTCATCAGCCATTCAGGCTCTGGATCTCCCGGATATTCTGAACTATGATGCAATCGTATCAGCTTACCAGCTACCGGGAATGGATGGAATTACCTTTCTCAAGGAGATCAGAAAGAGAGATACAGAGATCCCTTTTATTCTCTTCACCGGTCGGGGAAGAGAAGAAGTCGTCATTGAAGCTATCAATAACGGGGCCAATTTTTATATTCAGAAAGGAGGAGATCAGGCCTCCCAATTTGCAGATTTGACCCATAAAATCCGCCAGGCAGTAGAACATAGACGAGCGAATAATCTGATATCATGTCTCAATACCAATCAACGAAAACTTGCAGCAGCCATGAATCTTGCACATGTGGTACACTGGGAATGTGATACCATTACCTATGTATTTACCTTTGATGACCGGTTTTTTGCTATGTATGGAACTTCAGCAGAGCGTGAAGGGGGAACTCAGTTTTCTTTAAAGCGATATTCTGAAGAGTTTATTCATCCTGATGACCGTGAAGAAGCCTTACGGAAAGTGAGGGAAGGATTGGAAAATCCGGATCCTGATGCGGTGACCTATGTTGAACATCGTATCATTCGCCGTGATGGACAGATCAGGGATATTCTTGTGGGAATGGGTGTTATCAGGGATGGTGACGGTAAAATTATTCGTACCTATGGTGCAAACCAGGATATTACCGAACGGAAAAAAGGAGAAAAGGCGCTTGAAAGGGCATATCGGCAGATTAATCTCCTTACTGAAGTCACCAGACATGATATAATCAACAATCTTTCTGAACTGTATCTGCATCTTGATTTAGCCCGGATGGACTGCCCGGATCCACGTTTTTCTGAATACCTGGATAATATGGAAGAAGTAGTCCGGATAATCCAGTCCCGGATTGAATTTACCCGGATATTCCAGGAGATAGGAATTGAAAAACCGGTTTGGATTCTGCTTAATACGATTCTTCCGGGCTCATCTGCCCCTCTCCCGGTTACCTATGATACCACGATACAGAGAGTTTCACTTCTGGTGGATCCGTTGGTAAAAACTGTTTTTTCAACCCTGCTTGATAATTCGATTCGGCATGGTGAACACGTTACTGAGATCAGGGTATCGGCCCATGAATCCGGGAATAATCTGATGATCCTCTGGGAGGATAATGGGGTTGGAATTCCTGATGAAGAGAAAGAACTGATCTTTAACCGGGGCTATGGGAAAAATACCGGGTTTGGATTGTTTCTGGTCCGTGAGATCCTCTCTCTTACCGGTATTTCAATCCATGAGACCGGTATTCCGGGTTCAGGAGTCCGGTTTGAAATTCTGATTCCCGTTGGTTCGTTTCGTTTCGATCTGTCGTAGCCCTTGTTCTGCACAATGGGTGATAGACATGGAAATTTTATTTATTGTTTCGTTTTAGGCAGCGATTCCAGGGAAGATGGAATGATTCATGATTATGAAGGGATGAGATCCGTGATTACTAGGAGGCTGATTTGGTGGTTCCGGGGGATGATGCATCGAT
This sequence comes from uncultured Methanospirillum sp., assembly GCA_964515765.1. Lineage (GTDB taxonomy): Archaea > Halobacteriota > Methanomicrobia > Methanomicrobiales > Methanospirillaceae > Methanospirillum. The sequence goes on from CAZEWE010000007.1 coordinate 30,247, forward strand.
GAAGAGTCGGCTCTATGCCTGTGGGTTTATTGCTATTGGAGAACAGGTCTTTTCAGGTTCGATTGCTTTCTTGAGGATGCAACGAAGACTTTGATACCGGTGAGTTAAGATGCTGAAAGGCAGAGCAAATAGCAGAAAATAATTACAGGAATTATGAACCGGAGTTTTCGGTCTGCACCGGGGATCAGTGTAAGGCATGTAATTATGTGAAAATCTGCAGGTTTGTGTGATACGGGTCTTGAGGGATGGGGAAGATTATGGTACTAAGAGAGATAACAGTATCCGTTCTGAACGAGGAGAGTTAAACCAGTGTTCCAGATGATTCTAATTGAATGATATTTTTCGTAATGAGATACAAACAATAGGACTATTGAATTACTTGAGTTATGACGAATCAATTATGTTATTTTAATCCCATCGAATTCGATGGGTTTAGAATCAAGGGGTATATTTTTGGGCCATGATTCCGGAATACTCAAAAGATATGCCTACCCCACGAAAAAACAAAGATACGGGTAATACAGATACTCTAACAATAAAATTTATTGGAGGGATAGTATGGCTACGAAGCTGGATGTAATGTTTGATGGTTCTGTACTACGGCCGATTGATGAAATAAACCTTATTCCTGGCAAAAAAAATACGATAATAATTTATTCTGAAGATGACAAAAAAACCCGGAGAGGGATCCTGCATA
>CAZEWE010000008.1:0-1650 GCA_964515765.1 uncultured Methanospirillum sp.
CCGTCCGGCTCTAATAGACCTCATCAATGCATCTGATGAAGATATATCCCGATATTATAGTCATATCTCCCGGTATGATGATGCAATCCAGGCTGAATCGGAATTCATTAACAATAAAGGAAAAAAGATTACTCTGTTTATCAAAGCTAGCCCGCTCTATAATAGTGAGGGAAAGGTTACCGGATCAATTGAATCCATCCGGGATATTACCGAGCTGAAAAGTGCTACTCACACCATATGTGAAAGTGAAAAAAAATACAGAAATCTTATTGAATATTCACGGGATGCCATCCTGATAGTCGGATTTGATGGTACCATTCATTTTATCAACTCATCTGGGGTAAAAATGGTTGAAGAGAAGTCTGTGGATGATGTTCTTGCCAGGAAAAATGTGATGGCATATATACATCCTGACTTTCGGGAAATAATAAATCATGAAATTGAGCAGGTAATGCTTGGGAATGATAGAAATATCTGCCAGTTTAAAATCATTACCCGGCAAAACCGAGAAATCTGGGTTGAAAGCGATAGCAGAAAAATCCCATTTGAAGGTTCAGAAGCCATAATCGTTACAAACAGAGACATAACGAAAAGAAAACAGGCAGAGAGTGACCGGGATACATTTCTTCATGATGTTCTTTCCCAGCAGAACTTTATCAAAGCTCTTCTCGATGCCATCCCCATTCCTGTTCTTTGGAAAGACACTCAACTTAGATATCTGGGTTGTAACGAGGCCTATAGTAATTTTTTGGGACTGAAAAAAGAAGAACTGGAGGGAAAAACCATCGAAGAGGTATGGCCGGATCAGACTCAGGCTCTTCAGATTACGCAACATGACCAGGATTTACTCATCCATAAGAATCTGGAACCATTCCAGAGAAAACTCACTGACCGATCCGGGAAAACCCACGATGTCATTGTATCTAAAAACCTCTTTTATGACCATGCCGGTAATATTGCCGGAATCGTTGGATCAATACAGGACATTACTGATTATAAATCTGTGCTCCAGGACCTGAAAAGCCGGGAAGAGTTATTCCGGATGATTGTCACCCAGTCCTCTGACATCTTCGTAATTATCTCCCCTCAAAATGAAGTGACCTATATAAGCCCGAATCATTCCCATTTAACAGGTTTTCTAACTGAAGAGGTCATCGGACCGGCAGGCAGGTTTGTCCACCCAGATGATTTCCCAGTTGTGAAAGACAGGTTGGACAGACTCATGAACAACTGCTCCTCGATTGAAACTGCAGAATTTAGAACACTCAAACGTGATGGATCGTATGTGCTTCTGGAAGCGGTCGGAGTAAACTGTATTGATAATCCGGCAATTCAAGGTATTCTGATTACAGCTCGCGACATTACTCACCGGAAGAGGACAGAACAGGAATTATCCCTGATGACTCGGTTATTCCAGGATATTTCAAATACGTCTCCAATTTTTGCAGCCCTTCTGGATGAAGATGGATCTGTTGTCTTTGCAAACCGGTCATTTTCCACACAGAATGGTGACCCGGATTCTCATAAAAATGGAGGCAAAATTCATGATCTATTTACATCAGACTGGGAGAAGGAATGTGAAGCTGTTCTTCGTCACGTCACTCAAAAAAGAGAGCCATCCGTTCATGAGTGCCGGATACATCTCAAAGA
>CAZEWE010000008.1:1750-28532 GCA_964515765.1 uncultured Methanospirillum sp.
ACGTCACTCAAAAAAGAGAGCCATCCGTTCATGAGTGCCGGATACATCTCAAAGAGGGAGAAAAGATCTTATCAGCAGTTTTCTTCCCCATCTTTGAAGACGATAGATCATATATCGGATTTATCGGTCTGGATATTACCGAACTGAAGTCTTTGATGTGCCAGCTGAATGAAAGTATCAATCAGAATGAGGTCCTGGAGAAACTGGTGGAAGAACGGACTGCTGAAATAACGAATTTATTGGAGATGAAAAACCTCCTCATTACCGCTATCGCACATGATCTGAGAACTCCACTCACGCCTCTTATCGCCCTTCTTCCATTACTCGAACATGAGGAGGATAAAGAAAAACGAATTGAAATAACCCGGATACTGCAGAAAAATGCAACCCGTATCGCCTCCATAATCCAGACACTTCTTCACTTCAATGATCTGGGATCACCATACAGGGTTGAAGATGAATCAGAAATCAACCTCAATGAATTAATCGGAAATTTGCTTCAGGTCCATTCCATAACTGCAAGTAAGAAAGACATTTCCATTCAGACAGATCTCCCGGATCCCATTTATATCAGGTCTTCCCTGCCCCACGTAATTTCCATTTTTGATAATGTCCTTACGAATGCCCTGAAATACTCATATGCCGGGGGAACCATCCGAATATGTACCAAAGACCTTGGAGAGATGATCGGCGTCCATATTCAGGATCAAGGAGTGGGCCTTACAAAAACGGAATTATCCAGAGTGTTCGAACCCTTTTTTAAAGCAGATCCATCACGTCATGACCGCTCATCATCTGGTCTGGGCTTGTCGGTGACAAAACGATTAGTCCTGGCCATCGGAGGGGAAATATTCATTCGAAGTGAGGGACCGGGGAAAGGGACAGACGTTGAGATCAGGTTGAAAAAATAATTCCAACTCTGGGTCATCACCAGTCATTTTTTTGATAATATCCGATCTATGGAGCGAACTGAACGCAGAAATTGCATCATCTTGTCCAAAAAAATAAAGATAAATATAGACATTACAGAGATTTAGGCCACAATTCGAGTCAAATTCTTTTTAGTATATAGATTAATTGTATCAGGACACCAGAGATCTGCATTTTATATCAAACGAAAGGCAACGAACTAGTACTCATGAATACCGAACATATGATGCGGTAGGATGAGGATGGACCCTTGAAGTATCGGGATCTCTCAGGGTTAACCGGGAAGGGTAAAACCACACACAATAGACCGTATTTCGGTCACCTATACCTTTCCTTCTTTAAGGGTCCGTAATAATTCCACGGAAATCGCCAAGTTCTTACGGTACGTCACGTGCTATTTCTATCGCGCTTGAAATATTGAGACTCCTGATTAATACATTCTATTGAGTTTTAATAATGTTGAATGAATTTCATTTATTGAGAGAAAATCAGGAATTGAACAGGCTTTTTTAGCCAATCCTCAATAAAAGACATATTGATGTATTTTATTAATTAAGAGATATTTCAGCCATATTTGACCACATTATGTCAGTAATTTCAATTCGTAAGATTTATGCTCTGATATTAGGAACAGATGAAATATACTGTGTACTCGCATGAATCAGTATGCATTCATACCTGAAGGGACAGGTATTCAGGCAGATTCGAATGCCTCACAGTATATGAATCACGTTACCATGATTCGAACCGTATCGGAACTGAGATGATCAGGACATACCAGATATGTTTTTGATTATCTTTGCTTGAGAATTGCCAGTGTCATCTCATCACCGGATGAGAACACGAATAATTCGCCAAACCGGTTGAAACAGCCATAAAAGAAGAGAATTTTCTGATCGATGCAGGGTTAGTGTGGTTTCCCTGTGTTGATCGGTTTTCTCAGGGACTGGACGGAAACCAGTCCCCTTGGCCTGTTTTACCCTGAGAACTCGGGTGAAAGAATGAGCGATAGCAATCTAATAAAGTATGTACAAACCACCTGCCCCTATTGTGGTGTCGGGTGTACTCTGAACCTTGTTGTTAAGAACGAAAAGGTCGTTGGCGTAGAGCCATACAAGAGAAGCCCCATTAATGACGGAAAACTCTGTCCAAAGGGTCTGACCTGCTGGGAACATGTTCACAGCCCCGACCGGCTTACGACACCTCTCATTAAAAAAGATGGGAAATTTGTCGAGGCATCATGGGATGAGGCACTTGACCTTGTTGCCAAGAAGCTGAAAGAAGCAAGTGACAAAGGCGGGCCGAAAGCTCTTGGATTCCAGACATCCTGCAGAACGGTTAACGAAGACTGTTATATTTTCCAGAAGTTCGCCCGGGTCGGATTTAAAACAAACAACGTGGATAACTGTGCCCGTATCTGCCACGGTCCTTCTGTTGCCGGTCTCTCACTGTCATTTGGTTCCGGTGCTGCAACCAACGGTTTTGAAGATGCATTAAATGCTGATTTTATCCTGGTATGGGGTTCAAATGCACTTGAAGCTCACCCCCTTGCAGGACGCCGTATGGTCCAGGCAAAACTGAAAGGCATTCCGATTTATGCAGTGGACCCACGTCTTTCAACTACTGCAAAGATTGCAGACAAGTGGATTCAGTTTAACCCATCTACTCACATTGCTCTTGCAAACTCGATGATGTACTGGATCATCAAGGCAGGAAAACATGACAAGAAGTTCATCGAAGAGCGTGTCAACGGCTTTGATGACCTCAAGGCAACGGTTGAAAAATACGCAGATGCTGAAGACATCCATGGTGTCCCACTGGAAACAGTAAAGGAACTTGCATACAAGTATGCATCAGCCAAGAATGCAGTCATCATCTACTGTCTTGGAATCACTGAACTGACCACCGGTACCGACAATGTCCGATCCATGGGTAACCTTGCTCTCCTGACCGGAAATGTCGGACGTCCGGGTGTTGGTGTCAATCCACTCCGTGGTCAGAACAATGTACAGGGTGCCTGTGACATGGGTGCATACCCGAACGTCTACTCCGGGTACCAGAAGTGTGAAGTTGCAGAAAACCGGGCAAAGATGGAGAAGGCCTGGGGCATTACCGGACTTCCGGACTGGTATGGTGCCACCCTGGTTGAACAGATCAAACAGTGCGGAAATGAAATCAAGGCCATGTATGTCCTCGGTCTGAACCCGGTCGTCACCTATCCGGACTCAAACCTGGTCAAGGCACAATTCCAGAAGCTTGACTTCCTAGTTATTCAGGACATATTCTTCACCGAATCCTGTAATTATGCAGATGTCATTCTTCCGGGGGCCTGTTTTGCTGAGAAGGATGGAACTTTCACGAGCGGTGAACGCCGTATCAACCGTGTCAGAAAAGCAACGAACCCACCAGGGAAAGCAAAAGAAGACATCTGGATCATTGCCGAACTTGCAAAGAAGATGGGCCTGAAGGGCTTTGACCTTCCGACCGCCAAGTCTGTCTGGGATGACATGCGGAACTGTACTCCGAACATGTTTGGTGCAACATATGAGAAACTCGAAAAGCCCGAGTCCATCGTATGGCCCTGCCCCACTGAAGACCACCCCGGAACACCAATTCTGCACATCGGGAAGTTCTCAACCGCAGATGGGAAGGGGAACCTCTTTGGTATCGAGTACCGCCAGCCGGCAGAAGTTGCAGATGCTGAATATCCGTTCACCATGATGACCGGTCGTCTCATCTTCCATTACCACTCACGTTCACAGACTGACAGAAGTGCTGCCCTTCACTACGAAGTACCGGCATCATATGTCCAGATCAACAACGAGGATGCAAAACGCCTCGGCATCGGACAGCATGAGAAGATCCTGATCTCGAGCCGCCGTGGAAAGACAGAGACTGTAGCTCATGTAACCGATGAGATAGGACCAGGTGTCCTGTACATGACCATGCACTTTAACGAAGGTGTGAACAACCTGACCAACACTGCACTTGACCCGATGTCCAAGATGCCGGAACTCAAGCACTGTGCTGTGAAAGTTGAAAAAATGGGAGGGAACTAAGATGGCAGCAAAAGGCGATATGATCTATGCCTGGACAACTGACAGCGGTGTTGCCAAGAAGGCAGAGTGTGGTGGTGCAGTAACGACCCTGCTCAAATATGCACTCGAAAACAAGATCGTTGATGTTGTTGTCGCAGTCAAGAAGGGATTTGACCTGTATGATGCCGTTCCCGTTGCCATAACCGATGCAAAGGATCTTGACCAGACGGCAGGGTCCCTGCACTGTGGTACCCTGCTCATGTCCACCTTCATCCAGAAATACCTGGACGGAGCAAAGAACATGAAAGTGGGTGTCGTCGTCAAGGGTTGCGACCTCATGAGCCTTATCGAACTTGGAAAGCGGAATGAGATCAACATAAACAACGTCCTTACCATCGGTGTAAACTGTGGTGGTTCTGTAAACCCAGTCCTTGGGCGGAAGATGATCAAGGAGAAGTTCGGTGTTGATCCAGACAAGGTTACCAAGGAAGAGATAGACAAGGGTCAGTTCATCATCGAGTATGAAGGTGGACACAAGGGCATCAAGATTGATGAACTTGAGGATGAAGGCTATGGACGCCGTTCCAACTGCCGCCGGTGCAAGTACAAAATCCCCCGCCAGGCAGACCTTGCCTGTGGTAACTGGGGAGTTATCGGAGAGAAAGCAGGAAAGGCAACCTTTGTTGAAGTATGCAGTGACAAGGGTGCAGACCTCGTCTCAAAGGCAGTATCCGCTAAGAAACTGGAGACCAGTGCTGCTGATCCAAAGGGAATTGAGATCAGGGGCAAGACCGAGGGGGCCATGCTCAAACTCGGTGAGAAGTGGCGCAAGAAGGAGTTTACTGCACTTCGTGACAACCTCTGGGACTTCATCAACGCAGAGACATCACGGTGTATCAAGTGTTACTCCTGTATTGAGAAGTGTCCGGTCTGTATCTCCACGCCATTTGAAGGAAGACCAGAATCATATATGGTCAGACCCGGGTACATCCCGTCAGACCCGATGTTCCACCTTCGCCGGTTTGCATCCATCTCTGACAGCTGTGTAAACTGTGGTCAGTGTGAGGAACTCTGTCCGGTTGAGATCCCCCTGGCTCTTATCTCACATGCCATCAGGGTTGAAGGGGACAATGCATACGTTCCAAAGCTCGGGGCTGCTCCATACAAGAACTAACCCCCCTCTTTTTTCCAGACTCTTCTTACCGTTCGATATTTGTGTATTCAAAGAGGTCATGCAAGACCTCCACCACTAAGCACCAATTTTTCGAATAAATTCGCCACCTTTATATTATAATCCGGAGCAATACTTCTCTGCATTGTGATCAGGGGGGTGTGCGAAAACACCCATGGACATATTCGGGTTGTCCATTCCTGTGTGCCTGGTTACAAAAAAGCATGCATTACCTGATGAGCGTATGCTCTATCTGCAAAGATTGGTATCTTTCACCAGCTAAACTCGGGTGAAATATGAGTGAAAATACAGAAATGATGAAATACGTGGCAACCACCTGCCCATACTGCGGTGTTGGTTGTACATTAAACCTGGTCGTAAACAATGGGAAGGTCGTCGGTGTTGAGCCAAACCAGAGATCTCCCATCAATGAAGGAAAACTCTGTCCAAAGGGAGTTACCTGTTGGGAACATGTCCACAGCCCTGACCGTCTGACTACCCCTCTGGTCAAAAAGGACGGTAAGTTTGTTGAGGCATCCTGGGATGAGGCACTGGATCTTGTTGCAAAGAACCTCAAGGCAATCTATGACAAGAACGGTCCAAAAGGACTCGGATTCCAGACCTCATGCAGAACGGTCAATGAAGACTGTTACATATTCCAGAAGTTTGCACGGGTTGGATTCAAGACAAACAACGTTGACAATTGTGCCCGTATCTGTCACGGACCCTCTGTTGCAGGTCTCTCACTCTCATTTGGTTCAGGTGCAGCAACAAACGGCTTTGAAGATGCACTGAACGCTGATTTAATTCTTATCTGGGGTTCAAATGCAGTAGAAGCACACCCCCTTGCAGGTCGCCGTATTGCACAGGCAAAGAAGAAAGGTATCCCAATCATTGCCGTCGACCCACGGTACACCATGACCGCCCGTCTGGCCGATACCTATGTGCGGTTTAACCCGTCAACCCACATCGCCCTTGCAAACTCCATGATGTACTGGATCATCAAGGAAGGCCTGGAAGACAAAAAATTCATTCAGGACCGGGTGAACGGTTTTGATGATCTCAAGAAGACTGTTGAAGCCTACGCTGATGCAGAATCAATCCATGGTGTTCCCCTTGATGTTGTAAAGGACATGGCATTCAGATATGCAAAGGCAAAGAATGCAGTCATCATCTACTGTCTTGGTATCACCGAACTGACCACCGGTACTGATAACGTCAGATCCATGGGTAACCTTGCTCTCCTGACCGGAAACGTCGGTCGTGAGGGTGTCGGTGTCAATCCCCTTCGTGGTCAGAATAATGTGCAGGGTGCCTGTGATATGGGTGCATACCCGAACGTCTACTCCGGGTACCAGAAGTGTGAAGTTGCAGACAACCGTGCAAAGATGGAGAAGGCCTGGGGAATTACTGACCTTCCTGACTGGTATGGTGCTACCCTGGTTGAGCAGATCAAGCAGTGTGGTGAGGAGATCAAGGGAATGTACATCCTTGGGCTGAACCCTGCAGTCACCTACCCTGACTCAAACCTGGTCAAAGCACAACTCGATAAACTTGACTTCCTTGTCATTCAGGATATCTTCTTTACTGAGAGCTGTCAGTATGCAGACGTCATCCTTCCGGGAGCATGTTTCGCAGAGAAGGACGGAACCTTCACCAGTGGAGAACGTCGTATCAACCGGGTCAGAAAGGCAGTAAACCCGCCAGGCCAGGCAAAAGAGGATATCCACATCATCTCTGAACTTGCAAAGAAGATGGGCCTGAAGGGCTTTGAGCTCCCGACCGCCAAGGACGTATGGGATGACATGCGGGCAGTTACCCCGTCCATGTTCGGAGCCACCTATGAGAAACTTGAGCGACCAGAGGCAATCTGCTGGCCATGTCCAACCGAGGAACACCCGGGAACCCCGATCCTGCACCGTGAAAAGTTCGGAACCGCAGATGGCAAAGGTAACCTCTTTGGTATCGAATACCGCCCGCCGGCAGAAGTTGCTGACGCTGAGTATCCGTTCACCCTCATGACCGGACGTCTCATCTTCCACTACCATTCACGGACCCAGACCGGCCGTGCAGCAGACCTGCACCGTGAAGTTCCTGAGTCCTATGCACAGATCAATGTCGAAGATGCACGTCGTCTTGGTATCAAGAATAATGAATATATCAAGCTGAAAAGCCGCCGTGGAGAGACCACAACGCTTGCACGTGTCACCGACGAAGTTGCACCAGGTGTCGTCTACATGACCATGCACTTCGCTGATGGTGTCAACAACCTGACCAACACTGCACTTGACCCGATGTCCAAGATGCCGGAGCTCAAGCACTGTGCCATTTCAATTGAAAAGATCGGAGGTAACTAAGATGGCAGCAAAAGGCGATATGTTATACGCTTGGGCAAAGGATGCGGAAATCCAGAAGAAAGGAGAGTGTGGAGGAGCAGTTACCGCACTTCTCAAGCATGCACTGGAAACCAAAATGGTCGATGCCGTTGTTGCCATCAAGAAGGGCAAAGACCTGTATGATGCAGTTCCAACCGTCATTACCAATCCTGAAGACATCATCCAGACCGCCGGTTCCCTGCACTGTGGTACCCTCCTTATCCCTAAACTGATCAAGAAATATCTGAACGGGGCAAAGGACATGAAGCTCGCAGTCACCTGTAAGGGCTGTGATGCCATGGCATTCTATGAGCTGGCAAAGCGGAACCAGATAAACCTTGACAACATCATCATGATCGGTGTCAACTGCGGAGGTTCAGTAAGCCCGGTTGCAGCCCGCAGGATGATCAAGGATAAATTCGAAGTTGACCCGGACACCGTTCACAAGGAAGAGATCGACAAGGGTCAGTTCATCATCGAGTACGAGGGTGGACACAAGGGCATCAAGATCGATGAACTTGAAGAGGAAGGATATGGACGCCGTTCCAACTGCCGCCGCTGTAAGATGAAAGTCCCCCGCCAGGCTGATATTGCAGCAGGGAACTGGGGAGTTATCGGAGACAAGGCAGGAAAGGCAACATTCCTTGAGATCTGCTCAGAGAAGGGTGCAAACCTCGTAAACAGTGCCCAGTCAAAGGGTGCTCTTGAGACCAGTGCAGCAGACCCGAAGGGTATTGATATCCGTGCAAAGGTTGAGAAGGCAATGTTCAAGCTCGGAGACGAGTGGAGACACCGTGACTTTGAGGGTATGGGCAAGGGTAAGGACCGCCTGAAACTCATGATGTCAGAGTCTTCAAAATGTGTCAAGTGTTATGCTTGTGTTGAAGCCTGTCCAATCTGCTACTGTGTTGAGTGTTCCACGAAGAAGCCCTGGTATATTGCCCCGGGTGTTCTGCCAACCAGCTTCATGTTCCACCTGATCCGGTATGCACACGTTTCAGACTCATGTATCAACTGTGGTCAGTGTGAGGAACTCTGTCCAATGGAAATCCCGAATGCACTCTTCATGCACTCCCAGCAGGTTGAGGTTCAGAAGATGTTCGGCCATGTTCCGGGTCAGGATATGACTCCGCCAATCCATGCATTTGTAGAAGAGAAGACAGAGCGTGCACGTCTTGATGCAACTCATACCGATTCAATCTACACCAATATATTTGCAGAAGAATAATCCCAACCTTTTTTTTCTTTTAAATTCCAGTATTTTCACGAAGACCTGAGTTTATACTCTCCTTCTTTTTCCTGCAGGTGACCAGAGATGATACAGACGGACAGCACAATCCTTGGGATAACAAAAGAATATCAGGTAATCAAGGCTCATGGAGATGAGATCCAAGAAACGACTGTCGAGGTTTGCACCGAATCCAGGATTATTTTTTCCCTGAATGGGTGTATTATTGGAGATCTCTCGATTACGCCTCTGGACCTTAAGGCGTTTGCTGTCGGATACCTTATCTGTGAGGGATATATCTGTTCCAGAAGTGAGATAAAGGAGATTTCAATACATCTTCCAAATATTTCCGTTACGACGAATACCGGTGCCGCTCCATCCGGACAGTTTTCAAAGAACAGTTCAGGGGGGTCATGCCGTGACCTGCTTCCCGGAGGTGCGATGAGTCCCCTTCCAGACGGATTTGTACTGAGTGCAAAGACCATATTGAGCTCAATGGACAAGGTAAATGATTACTCGGTCATCTGGAAACGGACCGGTGGTATGCATTGCAGTCTCATCATTGACGAGGATGGAACTGTAGTCTCCGGAGTGGAAGACATGGGTAGGCATACAACGGTGGATAAAGCCGTGGGAATGGCCTTATTACAAGAGGTTGATCTCTCCCGGTGTTATCTTGTCTGTTCAGGACGACTCCCGGTTGATATGGTAGCGAAAGCCTACCGGGCAGGTATTCCGGTAATGATATCAAATAATGCCGCATTTGCTGGTGGAATAGAGTTTGCAAAAAAGGTTAATATGACCCTGGCAGGGTTTGTCAGGCCACCAAACATGACCATCTATACCGGGGCCCACAGGATTGTGTTTCCCTGAAATCAGATTTTTTCGTAATATTTCTGACTTCCACATCCGGGACACAGGCCGTTTTCAACCATGTTGTCCGGAACAGGTTCACCACATGATGTGCAGATAACAGTTTTCCATTTCTTTTTATGGCTGACAAGTATCCGGACTTTTTCCCAGGATAGCATTCCGGTTCCGATATCCAGAATTTCTTCGACCAGTTTCTTCTTCATAGTCATGCCGTCAAAATCCGGAGTATTTGCAAACCAGGCTTTCAATGTTTTCGTGCCTTCAAGTTTTGCCGGGTCAACTTTTACCCGGAAACCCTCTGCATGGTCATCTGCACTGGAACGGTTCATGGTAATTGCAAACCTGCCAATAGGGATGACATTCAGCCGGTGGTTCCCGGTTGTACAGTGAGTGATTACCTGCAGTGGATCCGGTGCACATTTCGTCGTTTCACATACAGCATACAACTTCTCTCCTGGTTTGGCCCCAAGAAGTTCAAGAGCTTTATCGACCATATAAATGCCAATAAGCAGACCTGGAGCGGGGAATGTATGAAAATCAATACACCGGTCAAACCAGTCGATAAGATACGCATTGCTCCCATTTTTTTTGAGAAGAGAGAGAATTTCTTCTTTTGAATATTCGTCCCCGAGTTCGGACATACAAATAATGTTTGACTTCATGACATATACAAATTGATATACTTACCTCTCGGGAATTGTCTCCGGGAAGCTGTACCGATACACACACAGCAATCATAAAATAAATTTTTTTTGTCCATATCCGGATGTTGTTAATAGAATTCAATAACCTGCCCATTGATGAACTCACCAATATTCAACAACTTATGCGGCACCGTGATGAGATTTTGAAATGAAAAACCGGGGCGATGATCATTTCTATTTATTTTCCATGAAACTTAATGAATTATAATCATACATTCACGCAGACTCTCATGTTAATTGAGTTTCATAAGCATACTAAAAAGTAAATTTTATCTGATTATATCATCAGGAATTTTATCCACCAATTTTCTCCAAAAATCGAGAAAAAACCGATACGGTTATCTCATCAAACCATCTATGATGTATTGCTCGGCTATACCACCGGGCACATGTTTAACGTGATGGAGGCAGAGTCAACCCGAATTTGTGAAGGATTTTCCCGAGTTCTTCCTTCATGAATGATTCTGCCTTTCGATACTATACAGCAGATCTGTTCAAAAGATCTGAAAATCAATACTATTTCATTAACAGCCTTTTTTGTTTTCCTGAATCATGAAGAGAGATTGATTTTTTCACCGATAATCATCATTCTGCGCGGAATAAACGAATAATGTGATTTTCAAAAATCATAAATTAACCATAGGTTTTTAACTCACTCTGCAATTCGGGCAAATTTTTCTTCTTCAAATAATTATTTTATCATTAATTATTATAGTTAAATCTTTTAAATTTTAATTATTTTAACTGAGTTTTTTTGAGCGTTCCACGATAAATCATCATTTTATGAAAAATTTAACAATGAATTTAAATACTGAAAAGTGAAATTTCTGTTATCACGGGACGCCCAGGATTCCACTGGGTTGCATGTTCCGGGGCATGCATCATATAACCGACATCTCGGTAATATGACGGTTCATCGGCGATTTCTTCGTTACGAGGAGCATTATGAGCACAATTTCCATCAATCTGATTTCCGGACGCACCATACAGCAGGGTGCATCAATGGAAGGCGGAAAAGAGACTGACAAATACATGAAAGCATGTGGGATCATCGAGGTTGATGATTCTGACTTTAAACGCCTTGGCATCATGAAAAATACCAATGTCAAGGTAATAAGTGAATTTGGAGAGGTAGTAGTCAAGGCAATTGAAGCGACACAAGGCCCACACCCCGGTGTTGCATTCATTCCCATGGGACCATGGGCAAACAGTGTGACCAATCCCGAAACATACAGCACCGGCATGCCCACTTTTAAGGGAGTCCCGATTACCATTGAACCAGCAGAGAAAGAAAAGGTATTAAATTCAATCGAACTTGTCCGTGCAAAATGCTGGGGTGATGCATAATGACAAAAACATGTACTGATGTTATCTGTCCTTTTTGTGGAACGCTTTGTGATGATCTTATCGTTACCACAGATGATGAAGGGAAGAAGATCCTGGATGTTGAAAACGCCTGTGCCATCGGAGCAGAGAAGTTCCTTCATTCTTCTGACCACTCACACCGGGTAACCCGTCCACGAAAACTTCAGGAGGACGGATCATTCAAAGAGATAACCTACGATGAGGCAATTGAATATACCGCACAGATGCTGGCAAATGCAAAAAAGCCATCCATGTACGGCTGGTCCTCAACCAATTGTGAATCGCAGAGTGTCGGACATGAGATTGCAGAACTCTGTGGAGCCCTTGTTGACAATACCGCAGCAGTCTGTCACGGAACCACCCTTATTGCAGTGCAGAATGTCGGTATTCCCAGCTGTACCCTTGGAGAAGTCAAGAACCGTGCAGACCGTATCATCTTCTGGGGATGCAACCCGGCTCATGCCCACCCCCGTCACATGTCCCGGTATTCAATCTTCCCCCGTGGATATTTCACCGGAAAGGGTCAGAAACAGAGAAAAATCATCGTCGTTGATCCACGACCGACCGATACCGCAAGTATTGCAGATGTTCATCTCCAGGTTGAGCAGGGATATGACTATGAATTACTCCAGGCTATCCGTGCAGCAGTCCGTGGACAGGATATCAGTGGAGACATCGTAGCCGGAGTCCCGAAAGAGAAAGTCTACGAAGCAGCAGAGGTTTTAAAATCCGGCCGGTTCGGCGTTATCTTCTTCGGTATGGGTGTGACCCAGTCTCTTGGAAAAGATCATAACATCGATGCAGCCATCATGCTGACAAAAGACCTCAACGACTACACAAAATACTCAATCATTGCCATGCGGGGACATTACAATGTGACCGGTTCAGGTCAGGTTCTCGGCTGGCAGTTTGGATTCCCCTATTCTGTCGACCTCTCCAGAGGATTTGCACGGTATAACCCAGGTGAGACCGGCACTATCGAAGTTCTGAAGAGAAAAGAGATCGACGCCATGTTTGTCCTTGGCAGTGACCCGGGTGCACACTTCCCAATGCAGTGTGTAAAAGAGATCTCCCGGCTTCCCTCTGTCGCAATTGATCCGCACATCACCCCGACCACTGAGATCTGTAAAGTCCACGTTCCGGTCGCCTTTGTCGGAGTAGAAGTCGGTGGAAACTGCTATCGTATGGATAACGTCCCGATTGAAGCCAGAAAAGTTGTCGAGCCTCCGGAAGGAATGATGACTGATGAAGAGTTCTTAAAAGCAGTCTTAAAGAGGGTCAAAGAACTCAAGGCAAACTAAAGGAGAGCATATCATGAGCGAATACATCATAAAAAACGGAAAGGTCTACGACCCAAAGACTGGAATCAAGGGAGAAGTCTCTGATGTCTGCATAAAAGACGGAAAGATTGCAGACAAGGTCTCCAGTAAGGCGAAGGTAATTGATGCAAAGGGCAAGACGGTCATGGCCGGTGCAGTAGAAGTTCATGCACACGTCGCAGGGCCAAAAGTCAACGAAGGAAGAAACTACCGCCCGGAGGACAAACTCTTTACCTACCAGCCAACCGGTAAGAACACCCGTATGGCAGGCGGATTCTCTATCCCGACCACCTTCAAGACCGGGTACGAATATGCCCGGATGGGATACACCACCGTCATGGAAGCCGCAATGCCCCCACTCTATGCTCGGCATGTCCATGAAGAGATCAAGGACACTCCGATCATCGACGAGGGAGCATTCCCGGTCTTTGGGAATAACTGGTTTGTATTTGAGTACCTGAAAAACAACGAGATGGACAATGTCTGTGCATACATCTCCTGGCTGCTTAAGACAACCAAAGGATATGCTATCAAGATCGTCAACCCTGGTGGATCTGAAGCATGGGGATGGGGAGAGAACTGTACAACCGTCAATGATCCGGTCCCGTACTTTGACATCACCCCTGCGGAGATTGTAAAGGGGCTTCTGACTGCAAACGAGAAGATGGGCCTTCCACACTCAATTCACATCCACTCAAACAACCTTGGAAACCCGGGGAACTATGAGACAACCCTTGATACCTTAAAGATTGCAGAAGGAGTCAAACCAAACAACAAGTTCGGTCGTGAACAGGTCCTCCACCACACCCACGTTCAGTTCCACAGCTACAAGGGTGACTCCTGGGCCAACTTTGAATCAGGTTCAAAGGAGATTGCGGATTATTTCAACAAGAACAAAAACATGACCATGGACCTTGGTTGTGTCACCCTTGACGAGACCACCACCATGACCGCGGACGGTCCGTTCGAACACCACCTCACCTCGCTGAACCATCTCAAGTGGGCAAATGTGGATGTCGAACTTGAGACCAGCTCTGGTATCGTGCCCTACGTGTATGACCCGAACATCAAGGTCTGTGCCATTCAGTGGGCAATCGGTCTTGAACTTGGTCTCCTTGCAAAGGATCCGATGAGAACATTCATCACCACCGACCACCCGAATGCAGGACCATTCACCCGGTACCCGCGTATCATGAAGTGGCTCATGTCTGACAAGTCACGTCAGGATATGCTCAAGGGCTTTAAGAACTCTGACAAAGTCATTGCTGCGACCAACCTTGCATCCATCGACCGTGAACTGACCATGTTCGAGATCGCCCAGATGACGAGAGCCGGACCTGCAAAATCACTCGGTCTCTATGACATCTTTGGTGGACTAGCTCCCGGTATGGATGCAGATGTTGCCATCTTCAACATTGATGAAGACAAGATCAAGGATCCGGAAGAGATTGAAAAGGCATTCACCGCTGCAGACTATGTATTCAAGAGTGGTACCATGGTTGTTGAAAATGGTGAAATTATCAGCAACGGAAACAAGCGTACCCTCTGGGTAGATGCAAAGATCCCGATGAACAAACAGGTCGAACGCGATGTGCACATGAAGTTCCTCAAGTTCTACAGTATGAACCTGAACAACTACGAGGTTTCAAACCACTACGTTCCAAACCCGTATGTCATTGAGGTAGATTCAAATTAAGGAGTGATAAGGAAATGGATATTGTAAAACTCACCCTTACCAAAGTTTCAGAACTGTACCTTGAAGCAGAAAATGTCACTCCTGACCACTTTGCAGGAAAAAGTGCCCAGCAGATCGGAGAGCTCCATGTCCACCTGGGAAACACGACTGCAAAGATCAGCGACCACTTTACCGTCGAAGGAAAGGGAGGAGCAACTGCTGCAGACACAAAAATCATCATATCCGGTCCGACTGACAAGGTCAAGTATATCGGTATGAAGATGACCGCCGGAGAGATCGAAGTCCTGGGGAACACGGACATGTATACTGGTGCATGGATGTCAGGTGGAAAAATCCATGTCAAGGGCAATGTTGATTCCTTCTGCTGTATTGGTATGACCGGTGGCGAGTTCATCGTTGACGGAAATGCCAAAAACTACCTGGGTGCATCCTACCGTGGTGACTGGAGAGGTATGCAGGGCGGAAAAATCACTGTAAAGGGCAATGCAGGATCTGACACCGCTACCTTCATGATCGGCGGAACCATTGACATCGGCGGCAATGTTGATGTTCACCTTGGCACCCATGCAGAAGGAGGAAAAATCATCGTCCGTGGAAATGCAAAGGGACGTGTTGGTGGCCAGATGGTCAAGGGAGACATCTTTGTCCTTGGTCAGGTCGAGCGGATGATGCCCACCTACCTCTACAAGGGTGAGGAAGAAGTCGAACTGGACGGGAAGAAACAGATGTTCCAGGTCTGGATTGGTGACATGGGCGAACGGCATGGAAAGCGGAAAGGCGAGATCATCTATGGAAAGATCTATGTCCCATCCGGTACAACAGAAATTCCTGCACAGGCAGCCCGTCCGGAACGCAAGAAAAAACTGACCGACAAACAACTTGAACAGGTAAAAGAGGCATTCAAGGAACAGGAACCCACAGTCCAACAGGTCAGAACCTATATCTATGATACCTTCGATGTTGACATGAAACCAATGCAGGTCTCACGTCTCATCGACGGACTCAAGAGATAACTTTTTTTATTTTTCTGTGTTTCCTTCTGGAAATACCATGACTGCTGATGCCTTGAATGCAATAAAGACGGTATCACCCTCATCTATACCGAGATCATACAGACTCTGAATGGTAAGAACGCCGGTCAGGGATATACCACAGTCAACAACGACCCATGCAAGGGATCCCATTAGTCTGATCTTCGTGACCGTCGTCTTGAGAACATTCCGTGCACTGGATTTCAGGGGCTCGCGTGAAAAGATGAGATCCTCAGATCTGATGCCACAATGAACCGGGCCGGTATATGGGGTTATGGCATGGATTTTTACCGGGCCGACCTTGATAACCTTCCCCTCATGACTGTCCCAGGCTACACCGGAGAACAGATTCTCCATCCCGGTAAAGGCAGCGACAAAGGGCGTTCTGGGATTTTGAAAGATCTCATCAGAATTTCCGACCTGCACAATGGCACCATCGTCCATGACTGCCGACCGGTGTCCAAGTGAGATGAGATCCTCTGCATGGTGGGTGATATGAATGACCGATACACCGGTGAGTGAGGGTATTCCTGCCAACTCATTTCGCATCTTTCTCCTCGTGATGGCATCCAGAGCAGATAAAGGCTCATCAAGCAGAATTATCCGCGGTTTCATGACAAGGGCCCGGGCAATGGCAACCCGTTGCTGCTCTCCGCCGGAGAGTGTTACCGGATCACGGGATAAGAGGTGAGATATGCCAAGAAGTGACGCAATATCTTCTGTGGCCTTTCTGATGTCATGAGATGGTTTCCCGAGTTGTTTCAATCCAAATCCGATGTTTTTTTCAACGTTCAGATGGGGAAAGAGCATGTAATCCTGGTAGACCATCCCGATATGCCGGAGTCGTGCAGGCAAATCCGTGATATCAACACCGTCAAGAATAATCCGCCCGGAATCCGGACTATGAATCCCTGCAATGGTCTCGAGTAATATGCTCTTTCCTGCTCCGGAAGGTCCGAGAATGATAAAATATTCACTGTCCTCAATTGTCAGGCTCACATTCCGGAGATGAAAATCTCCAAGGGTTTTGGACAATCCCTGAATTTCAAGCGGCATTATACCATCCTTTTGGAGCCAAACCAGTGTTCAAAGACGAGTAATGTCCCAACGGAGATAGCGAGCAAAATGGTAGCCGATGCAATCGCCAGGTCAAGATCACCGGTTGAGATATTCAGATACAGGGCTATTGGCAGTGTCTCGGTTTTCATCCTCGTTGCCCCGGCGAGCATCAGAACGGCTCCAAACTCTCCCATGGCTTTTGACCAGGTGATGGTAAGTCCGGCGAGAAGGGCCTGACGGGACATCGGAAGACTGACCTGGAAAAATACGGCAGATTCAGATGCTCCCAGTGTTCTGGCAACGTGTTCATACCGGGGATGCACGGAATCAAAGGCAGACCGCATGACCCTGATAAGATACGGGACATTCACAAAGAACTGGGCGATGATAATTGCGGCTGTCGTATATACAATATCTATCCCGATAAAGCGGAGGATATCACCGAAAAATGATGGTCCGAAGAAGATTAAAAGGGCTATCCCGGCCACCAGTGGAGGGAGGGAGAGGGGAAGGCTGATGACCAGACCCATGAACCCGGATGTTGGAAAGTGGTATCGCGAGAGGGCATATGCAACAGGAAGAGCAATAACTGCGCAGAGTGTGGTAGAAACGAGTGATGTCAGGAGGGAGAGCTGAACAGCAAACAAAATCTCTTCAGAAGTCAGTGCCCGGATTAAGGCATGTGGATCAGGCCAGAGAATGAGTCCGGCAAATACCAGGCAGAATAAAAGGATCAGTGATCCGGACAGGAGAATCAGACAGCCCTGAAACCAGGAGTCGAAACATGTTTTCAAATGCCGCTTCATGCAGACTGGATACAGAGAGAGGATGTCTTTGAGATCTGTTTTACCAGATGAACAAACATGGACGAAACCAGATGAGAGACACGTATATTAATAGGAGTTATATCGCCAGGTTTTTTAAAAATATCTGAAAAAGGGGTATCGGCAGCCCCTGTCAGAAACACGCCAATTGTGAATATACTCATAACTTCAGATCAGCATAGGCTGGGTCCGGATAAATAGGGAACCCATGCTTTTTAAAGACTGCCTTTCCTTCATCTGAAGAGACAAAGTCTACAAATTCCTGTGCATGCTCTTCCTGTGTAGTAAAGGTGGTCAGACCGATGGGGACAACAAGTGCAAGGTTTTCGTCACCAGTTAATGGAACGGCCTCGATCTCATCACCCTTTATCTGGTCAATGGTAATGAGACTTGCATCAACCTGCTTCAGTTTTAACGCAGTGACCACTTCATTGATGGTGGGCGCACGAAGCACAACATTTTTCTCGACATCTTCTGCAATACCCAGTTTATCAAAGAGTTTCTGACCCTGTCTTCCGATGGCGGTTGCATTCACATCACCAAGAGCAAGCGTAAGTCCTTCTTTGGTAAAGTCCTGAACTGACGCAATACCCTGTGGGTTTCCAGGCAGAACACCGATGACCGGAACATGATAGGCAACATACACCGGGTCAATGACCAGACTCTTATTCTGTGCGATTGCGTAATCAGGAGTCCCACCAGGAATGAACACATCTCCCTTTTTGGTCAGTTCCATCTGCGTAATAAGAGTCCCGGATCCGGCAAAATTATATTCTACCTTGATTCCGTTCTTTTCTTCAAAGATGGTCCCGATTTCAGTCATCGGAGCTTTCAATCCAGCCCCGGCATACACAAATAGTGCATCCGCATCTTCAGCAGCATACGCCGGAACTGAGATGATTGCAAAAAACAGGCAGAGAACAAGCCCGGTTAAGAAACATGATCGATACTTCATCAGTATTAGGTATCGAAAGATAAGATATAATGATTTTCTTTTGATGCAGGTAAGATATCTAAACTTTACTTGATTGCTTTGGGAGGCATGTCAACAACAAAATAAATATATGATTATGACAAGTCATTCCTCGTCCTGACCGGTTGACTGCTTTCATGGAGTGTTTATCGTATTGTGAAATGAACATGTACAAAACCCGGGTATCAAAGAACCTCATGCAGAAAAAAAATAAGACCCATTTATCACAGATAAAAATTCAAACCCATCAAATATCGCAGAACAGATGTGATACCACCACCCCGATCTGTTCAGCTTCAATAGAGGATGCTGTCAGTCTGATAAGAGCCATAGCTCAGGATACGAAAATCGAGACACGTTATATAGATGAATCCGATGGCCATACCCTTGGAGCACCGGTACTCTGCAGGTATGACATTCCTGGTTTTGACCGCTCCACAAAAGACGGCTTTGCAGTCTGTGCCGCTGACACAGAGGAGGCATCACCACAACATCCCATCAGGCTGACGTTCTCAGGTTCAATACAAAACGGCTATTCACCCTCTCAATCCCTCACCAGGGGAACCTGTATGGCGATTGCAACCGGTGGAGCACTGCCTGATTGTTCTGATGCAGTTGTCATGCATGAATATGCACATCAGAACGGCTTATGTGTGGAGATATCCTGCCCGGTCAGCCCGGGAGATAATATCATCAAAAGGGACGAGGATGCACAAGCAGGGAAGATTCTCTTTCCGGAAGGATGGATACTCCGTCCCCAGGATATCGGAGTTCTTGCCGGATTTGGGATCTGCACCGTGCAGGTCAGGGCTATGCCGGTGATTGGAATCCTTTCAACAGGGCCGGAACTGGTCCCTGCAGATGGAAGACCTGCGAGGGGCGAGGTCAGGGAGACCAATTCATACCTGATTTCAGCACTGTGCAGAAAACTGGGTGCAATGCCCAAACGGTACGGTATCGCCTGGGAAGGAACTGCAGATCTGTCAAACATGCTTCTCACCGCCGTTTCAGAATGTGATGCAATAATTATCAGCGGAGGGAGCGCCCATGATGAACGAGACCGGACGGCTGAGGTAATATCACACCATGGCTCTATCCTCCTGTCAGGCTTGTCAATCTCTCCGAGGAAGAAGATGGTGATTGGAGCAATTGATGAAAAGCCGATAATCGGTCTCCCTGGTCATCCGGCATCTGTGTACTTGTTGTTACTGCTCGTTGTTTCAAACCTCATCCAGGCGATGAAGGGGTCTGTGTCGCAAGGTCTCTTAAAGGAAACCGCGATCGCAGGAGTGGATTTGAAAGCACATCCTGACCGGGAGTACCATATTCCTGTCAGAATTGACAAAGATCAGGTCTTTCCACTCAGTCGGAAAGCAGGACTTGTAAGTCTTCTCACGCATTGTGACGGTATTGTGCATATCCCACAGGGAAGCAGGGGAGTCAGAAAAGGTGAGATGCTGGAAGTGATGGATCTTACCCGGATTCGGTCACCCTTCCATGTACAGCCACATAATGGGTAGGCCTTGTATGATGACACAGTGACGACTATTCACCGACTGATGATGAAGCTGTTATTTGGGTGGGACAACAATTAGCCAGGTGAAATGAATTCACCATATTTTCGTCCATATTAACCAGGTTCATTATATTCTGGAAAATGTGAAGGAATATAAGCATTCTTATATACTCTGCACATCAAATATGTGATGCTGACCTTTGTCAGCAAAACTCGGTGCGGTCATCAGGACAACTTGAGATCCAGTAATACCGATCGTGCGAAAGCACCTGATCCGGTTCCTGATGACCATTTCAATATCTGCCTCCATCACGGAGCTTTTTTTCCAATTTCAACACTGAATTGAAATTGTTAATTATCTGTAAGAATAAGATACTAGTGATGAACAGCACACTCGGGAAGATCACCTCCAATCATCGTCAACCGCCTGATACCATGCTGTCAGATCAGCAATACGGGTATGAAGGCGGGGCAGAATCAGAGAAAGGGAATAGATCGGGAACTATTCTCTCTGATAAAGCAGAGCCTTTCTTTGATGTTGTGACTATTGACGAAGCGGTCAGAACCGTCAGAAGTATTGCGAAACAGACAGGGACTGAGACTATTATTATTGATGAGGCTGATGGTCGGGTTTTAGCCGAATCAATCCTCACTCAGGAAGATATTCCTGGTTTTGACCGGTCCTGGAAAGACGGATACGCAGTTATTGCACAGGATACCTATACTGCAACCGAGAACTCCCCGGTCATACTCTCACTCTGTGGCTCTATCGCCATGGGAAAGACAGAAAAAGGGCAGATTCAATCAGGAGAATGCATGTATATTCCGACTGGCGGTCAGATGCCGGATGGTGCTGATGCAGTCGTCATGATTGAATATGCAGAGCATGTCGGAGACAAAGTCCTCATACGACAACCGGTTGTTATTCGTGAGAATGTTATTGCAAAAGATGAGGATTTTAGTGCAGGGACTATCATTTACCCGGTGGGTTCAACCCTGAGGCCCCAGGATATCGGTGTTCTTGCAGCAATTGGAAAAACACGAATATCAGTTCGAAAAAATCCGAGAATCGCAATCATCTCAACCGGTGTTGAACTGGTACCTGCAGAGGCAATACCCCGGATTGGTGAAGTTCGTGAGGTGAACTCACACCTGATCTCGGTATTTCTCAGACGACAGGGAGCAACACCGGTCAGATATGGAATCATCAGGGATAACCTTGAAGAACTGATCAGAACGATTGAAATCGCATCGCATGAATGTGACGCGGTCATCGTGAGCGGTGGGAGCTCAAAAGACCGCAATGATATCACCTTCAGGGCGATTGCATCACTTGGAAAGGTCTTTGTACACGGGATATCCATCGCACCCGGAAAACCAACAATAATAGGTCAATGTGAAGAAGTGCCGGTCATCGGCCTTCCAGGTCATCCGGTATCGACATTCATGGTAATGACCCTCGTTGCCATCCATTTGATCCAGGCCATGAAAGGAGCACCCTGTCAGCATATTTACAAAAAGACCATTAAGATGGCGACTGATCTCAAGTCTGAAGGGGGCAGAGAGCAATACATCAGGGTCCGAATCGATCATGATCAGGCAACTCCGGTTCTGGGCAAATCCGGACTCTTAAATACCCTTCTCTACAGTGATGGGATTATTCACATCCCATCCGGAAAAGAAGGCCTTGTCAAGGGTGAAGAGGTAGAGGTGAGGCTCTGGTGAGTCGTTTTTTAACGCTCATTCCGTACCTTGCTGCACAAAAAATCCTGAAAACGTCTGTCAGACCCGGATACCAGGTCCGGACAGTGCCGGTTCCAAAAAGCCATGGCCATATCTGTCATGAACCGGTTTATTCACGCCTGACAATACCAAATAGTGCAGTCTCACTTCGGGATGGGTATGCCGTCATCGCATCAGAGTCGCATTCTGCCACGGAAGCAGATCCGGTGCACCTGAAAACGCTCATTCCGGTTCATACCGGCTCTCCGATTCCGGATGGATTTGATGCAGTCATCATGCATGAAGATGTCAGACTCTATGATTCTGACAGCATTGCAATTTTAAAACCGGCACGACCAGGTCAGCATATACAAAAGGCAGGGAGTGAAGTCGGTACCGGCACGATGGTACTACCTGCCGGCCATCTCATTTCTCCTGAGGATATCGGTGCTATGATCGGGTACGGGATTACCTCAGTGCAGGTTCAAAAAACGGTTGCAGGACTCATTCCAACCGGAGATGAACTAAAAGAGCCCTGTACAGCACCAGGACCAGGTGAGGTCATTGCTAGTAACTGTGAAATGCTTGCAGCCTCTCTTGAAACAATCGGAGTTGAATGCCTGACCTATCCGATAGTTCCTGATGATCCGGTCCAGATTCAGAATGCAATAGAACAGGCGGTCAGGGAATGCTCTTTTGTTATCATATCCGGGGGATCATCCACGGGGAACCGGGATCACACCGAGAATGTGCTGAATGAGATAGGATCACTCCTCTACCATGGAGTTGCCATGCGACCAGGGAGAACCACACTTGCAGGAGTAGTGGATGAAATACCGGTCTTCGGAGTTCCCGGTACTCCTGCCGGAGCTCTCGCGGTTCTTCGCGAACTGATTATCCCCTGGCTTTCAGACACCGGTTATCCGGTTCCAATTCAGAATACGATTCAGGTTACGCTGGCCGACACGGTACCCAGTGAACTGGGAACTGATGATTTCATCCTGATGGTGACCGGAAAAGTGGGGGATGAATACAAAGCGATGATGCTCCCTCGTGGAGGTGGCCAGATGTCAGCAGTGAAATCAAATGCCGTCCTTCATATCGCCCGGAATAGTGAGGGAATTAAACAAGGGAAAGACTGTCTCATCCGTCTGACACAGTCATACCCCCATCCTGACAACATCTATCTGTTCAATGGATTGTATGATCCGATCCTCGATGTGCTGGACCAGTTTCTCCGCAAGATGCAAAAAAGGATCTACGTGCGGAAATCCTCAATCGAGACCACCTACTTCTCCCTTCAGAACAGAAATATCCACGGTGGAGTGATAACACGACCATGGGGAGAGGGGATTTGTGAAAGGTTACCGGAGTATTCGATACTGCCGGAAAAAACTACAGCCATCACAGTCGCTGAACGTGAGTATATCCTTGCTGCAAGGATTTTCCCGGATATTAAATCAGTACGCAGATTTACCTGCCCGAAAATACCGGAGAACCTGCCGCTCCATCACTATATGGAGGACTTTTTCCAGAAAATACAGATAAATCCACAATGCATAGAGCGATGTGACCCGGTATGTAGTACTGAGATGGAGGTTATCCATCGGATTCTAAAAGAACAAGTGGATTTTGGACCTTGTTCTGCACACCTCGCAACCGAATATGATCTCTTTGGTCCGGTTATCGGAAAAGACCGTATTGACCTGATTATCAGGGAAGAAAACATAGAAACAGACGAGATGCGATTTTTACAACAGGTCCTGGCATCAGAAGAATGGAAATCAGAGGCAGGATTCATTTCCGGATATAACCTGACCAGAAGCGGTCAGATCAGTGTTCCAAAATAGAATTGATACATAGAAAGAATTATAATTAGGAAGATAATGGGAATTGGAGAAGAGTTCATACGAAAAACGCGAGATATCGGGCAGATTGAGACGGACCAGATGAAAGGAATCCCTTCTCCACCGATAGAAGAAGATTTCTCTGGAAAAATTATTCAGTTACCTGATCCTGACACGGGTTCCATCACAGCGATTGATATTTCTGTAGCGATTGAAAACCGGGAGAGTGTCAGAAATTACTTAAGCACACCGCTTTCTCTCGAAGATCTATCATACCTGCTCTGGTGTACTCAGGGAATAAAATGGGTGCTTGGCGAGAGTACATTCAGAACTGTCCCTTCAGCCGGGGCACGTCATGCGATTGACACCTACCTGTATGTGAAAAATGTAACCGGCCTTCATGCAGGACTCTACCGGTTTTTGGCCCTTGATCACAGCCTCGGACTCATCTCTGATGACGACAGATTATCAGACAAACTAAACAGGGCTGGATTAAACCAGCAATGTATCCAGGACGCAGCGGTTTGCTTTATCTGGGTAGCAGATTCGTACCGGATGACCTGGCGATATGGAGAACGAGGATTTCGGGATATTTTTCTTGACGCAGGACATATCTGTCAGAATCTGTACCTGTCATCGCAGGCTGTCCTATGCGGCGTATGTGCCATTGGTGCCTTCAGGGATGATGAGATGAATACGCTGCTCTCCCTTGACGGAGAGAAGAAATTTACCCTGTACATGGCTACTGTGGGAAAAATACCAAACGAAGAATAGGTGAGGGGGTCCCTCAATACCCGGTCACAATCTCATCATCATCAAGACCGGCAACCAGTTCCTTTTTAAACGATTCAAAGTCCAGAATGTCCAGTTGATCAGGAAGGAGAGAATCACTCCATGCTTTCCGGTATACCCATTTTACAACAAGTTCAATGACTTTGACAACAGTTTCAGGTGTCCTGACGGTAACAACGTGATATCCGACCCGTGGATGACGGCCACGCCTTCCCCCGATGGTGATATGATATGCAGCCGGATCAGCCTTGATAATATGGAACGGACATGACTGAATGCACATCCCACAATGGACGCAAAGTTCATCGTTCAGTCTTATTTCTCCGTTCTTAATTGCTATCGCTTTCTCTTTACAATACTGAACACAGGTTCCACAACCAGTACAGGTTCCCGGAACCCGGTACGGCCGTACAACGCCGGTAATTCCAATCTCATTCAGCCGCTCACTCACACAGGAGTTCGGACATGATGAAACTGCAATCCTGAATTTTACCGGCATCTCCTTCCCAAAGAACTTCTCATCAAGAGTCCGGGCGAGGAAAATGGAATCTATCATGGCAAAGCGGCACCGGTCAGTCCCCGGACAAGCGGTAATATTGACGATCTCTGCTTTTTCAGCCCCGATAGGGGTTCCGTTTGCTTCAAGATCTACAGCAAGGAGATCAAGACTTGCAGGGAGCACATGAACCATTTCAATCGTCTGCCTGGTGGTCAGATGTACATGGGTGTTAAATTTCCGGGCAATATCTACAACACCCGCCATCTGGTCTACGGTAATCAGGCCGGCAGGGATTCGAAGTCGTACGGTGCAGAATTCTCCTCCCAGTTCATTTATAATGCCACCCTTTTCATAGAGAGGGACTTTTCGCATATCTATATGTTAACCGGATAAGGAATATACTTCGGGTCATTTAGGAACGAAGCACTAACTATTTCATGGAGGCAAAAGGAAACCAATACCACAGGAGACTGCGTGCGATTTATCCTCTCTTACATTCAATTTCTCTTTCGAAAAAAATGGCTGATGGATTTTCTAAGCCCTCAAACAGTGCCTCTTGAAACTCCCTTTCATGCACGGGGAGTTCCTCACATCACCGGGAGAGCATGTACGCATTGTTTTCTCTGTCAGATGATCTGCCCGGCTCCTGGGGCCATTGAAGTGAAAAAAACAGGCAGGCCAGCGGTGTGGAATCCCCATATTCATCCAGGCCATTGTATCCGGTGTGGACTGTGTGTTGAAATATGCCCGGAAGTGGTTCTGGAATCAGGTAGAATATTCCAGAAAGCAATAAAATCGGAGACATGGGCGGAATTTTCATTTCACATCCGGATAAATCCCAAAACCTGCATCGGATGTGGCAATTGTGCGGTTGCATGTCCGATAAACCGGCAAATAGATCCTGTTCTCTCCTCGAAAGGGACTGTTACAACCAAAAATGTGATTCTTGCGGTAGAAGAAGGTATTTCACAGGTATTCCATGAAGAGAAATGTACTGGCTGCTCTACCTGTGAAGAACAATGCCCAACCAGATCAATACAGGTGAGCCGGATACTGATGATGAACCAGGGATATATCTATGAAGAGGAGATTGAAGATACGGAGTAATTTAATTTTAACGGTCAGAATTGAAAATAAGCTGAAATTTAATTAATACTTAAGATAACTTGAATAATTTTCGTAGCTTTAGACAACTAATTACCCTTATCAGATATATTACATCAGTATGATACCGCAGGCACCAGTACGATCCCTGCTTCTTACCGTGGTAATTATTGCGGTATGTGCAGGGCTTTTCCAGGTATCCGGAACAGACACCTCTGGATCCGGAATGCTGGAGATAACAACGGATGAGGATTTGAAAGAGTATCTGAAGAATGTTACTCCTGAATACCGGTACGGTTATTCAAACGAGATGTATGATATGGCTATGCCGATGATGGAGATGTCAGCGGCACCTGCCACCATGGGTGCAAAGCAGATGGTGGCACCTGCCCCGACCTCAGCAGGTTCAGCAGATACAGGGGCAAGTGATTTTTCAACGACAAATATCCAGGTTGCCGGAGTTGATGAAGCAGATTTCGTAAAGAATGATGGAAAATATATCTACATAGAAAGTGGAGAGACGCTCACCATCGTCGATGCATTCCCTCCGGAGCAGGGAAAAATTGTAACCGAACTACCGGTGAAAGGAACGGTTTCTGAACTGTTCCTGGCAGGGGATCGCCTTGTCATATTTTCAGACACAAACGACGAGCATTGGTATACACCGAAAGGATCTGCAGTTCCAGTCCCTGACTATTCAAGAAAGACAGAGGCCG
>CAZEWE010000008.1:28632-30726 GCA_964515765.1 uncultured Methanospirillum sp.
ACACCGAAAGGATCTGCAGTTCCAGTCCCTGACTATTCAAGAAAGACAGAGGCCGTGATATATGATATCTCTGACCGGAAGAGTCCGAAAGAAGTCAGGACCATATCTGCACCAGGTTCATATGAAAATGCCCGGATGATAGGCAATTATGTGTATTTTATCACTGAAGAGACACCTGATTACTATAATCCCCGCATGCCCATCATCTATGACGGTTCAGAATCGGTTGAGGTATCATCCATCTGGTGCCCCCCCTATCCGATGAATGAGTACCAGATGCATACCCTGACGTCATTTCCGGTGACCGGGTCCGGGCAGCCTCAGGCTGAGTCATTCCTTCTGGGATATTCAAATACACTCTATGTGTCACCTCAGAATGTGTATGTTGCCTATGAAAAACAGCGCCCATGGTATGGTTGGAATTTATTGGAGGAAAAATCTGCAGAGTCAAAAGAACCAGAGCAGGAGTCGGTCATTCACCGGTTTGCGATTAAAGATGGTGATATCGCATACAAAGCAACGGGAACAGTTCCTGGATATCTCTTGAATCAGTTCTCCCTTGATGAAAACCGTGGAAACCTCCGGGTTGCAACCACAGTATCTGACTGGGCATCTGATGCAAAACAGTATAGTAATGTCTATGTCTTTGACCCAGACCTGAAGATAATCGGAAGATTAGAGCATCTGGCTCCGGAAGAGAAGATTTACTCTGCACGGTTCATGGGAGACCTCCTCTACCTGGTTACCTTCAAGCAGACCGATCCGCTCTTTGTCATTGATCTCTCCAACCCCTATCAGCCAGGCCTCCTTGGAGAACTCAAAATCCCCGGATATTCTGACTATCTCCATCCATACGACGATACCCACCTGATCGGTATCGGAAAGGACACCATGGAGAATGAATGGGGCGGGATCATCCCAACCGGAGTAAAGATTGCCCTCTTTGATGTAAGCAATGTCAATAATCCACGCCTCGTTGAGAGTATTGTCATTGGAGAGAAGGGATCTGACTCTGCCGTCCTTTCAGACCACCGGGCTTTCCTGCTTGATAAGGAGAAGAATATCATGGCAATTCCGATCAGGGAGGTCGTTCACGTACCGGTCCAGGGAAGTAAGTATGAAGGATCCCATACCGAAGAGACCTGGCAGGGAACGTATGTATTCGGCATTAACCCTGACACCGGATTTACTGAAAAAGGCAGGATAAAACAGGGCACCGGAACCTCGGGTGATGAATGGTGGTATGGTTCAACGGTTCTTCGGTCCCTCTTCATGGATGATGTCCTGTATACGATATCACGTGACCGGATAGTCGGGTCTGACCTGAAGGATCTGACAAAGCGCCTTATGGATATCGGAATCAAACATGATGATCATCCACCCTATTACTACTAACCTCCCCCTGTTTTTCACCTGTGGGTGACGGAATAAAACCCGCCATTTTTTCATAATATGCATGCAGTCCGTTCCGATATTCAGGGACCGAGAGAGCATGCGGCTGATGTTGACAAAGCCTGACAATCCGATCTGCCTGGGCGATTAAGAGTTCCATACCCGACCCTGCAATAATAAACGACGTATCCATAAGCCATCCCCGATCTCCTGCAAGCAGGGCTGCAAGTGACCGGATATCGGCAGAACTCATGTAACAGGGGACCATCAGGTTCTGGGCAGCACGGTCTTCATCGATAACAATATAGGGTGCTTCCCGCCGAAGTGCATCAGAGATCCGAAAGGCCATGGATGCCGACCCACTTCCCTGTCCAAATGCGGAGTCAGGAGTTCCGGACATGCCCGGAGGAATACTCTCAAAGAACGGACGGAGGTCTGCACCTTTGAGTTCTATATTGGTGGCATCCGGAGAGAATCCCCCTGGGACTGTTACCAGCAATTCTCTCCCGTCACCAGGGGCATGATCATCTGCACCTGCCTGAATGGCATTGAGCAAGGTGGATTTACAATGATTTTTTAGACAAATTCATACCATATGAGGATCAATGAGAGATAATCCGGAATGGAGTGAGCTTTCCGTTCTTTATGAGTTGATGGTATGACCACTGTTTTAATGGTTGATGATAATCCGGCAGATATTGA
>CAZEWE010000009.1:0-22862 GCA_964515765.1 uncultured Methanospirillum sp.
GTAATCTGATTTGATACGAAGGAGAGTCGCAGCATACAAAAGGGTCCTCGCAGAAAGGCGGAGATCAAGCATCTCCTGCTTCTCCATCTCGGCAAAAAAACGATCGGTAACTTCGGTAATGTCAATATTCCAGGGATCAATCTCCTCTCGTTCGGCCATCTTTACCAGGATCTCAACCGGGTCATCAATCATCCATACTCACCCCGGTCACCAGGCTGGTCTTATCCGGCCGGATTGTCACCCCAAGGATTCGATCTGCTGAATCGATCATCGGCTTTCGAAGAGAGATGTTGATGAATTGGGAAGTCCCTGATAACTCCCGAATCATATCTGCTATCCGTACGACATTGGAACCATCCAGATTCATATCCACTTCATCAAATGCATAAAATGGCGCAGGGATGTATTTCTGTATCGAAAAGATGAACGCCAGCGTAGTGAGGGACTTTTCACCACCGGAGAGTGCAGAAAGATGATGCACTTTTTTATCCCGTGGCTGAACTGCAAAAGAAAGACCGCCAGTAAACGGATCATCAGGATTTTCAAGCTTGAGTTCCCCTGTGCCCATGGTAAGGCGGGAGAAGATATCTCTGAAATTCGTATCGATGGTAGTGAATGCGTCCTGAAAGGCTTCATATTTTTTCTTTGAGAAAAATTCTATCCGCTCCTGAATATCATTCATCTCCCGCTGCAACGTTTCAACCCTCGACATCCGTTCAGCAACCACCGCATGAACCTGTTCATACTCCTCAATGGCACGCATGTTGACATCCCCAAGGCGTTCGATCGCGACGGTCGTCTTCTGTGACCGGACCTCAATCTCTTCTTCACTCAATTCAGTTGTGCAGTCACCAGCTTCAGTCACCAGCTCTGCAATTTCTGATTTCAGAACAGTTAATTTCTCCTCCATACTCTCAATTTTCAGCAGAACCCGATCCTTTTTCCCTGAAAATTCACGGACCTCCAGATCAAAGGAGTCTGCTTTGTTCGAGAGTACTGACCGCTCCGACCTCAGGTCATCAATCTCCTGAGAGAACTCAGCTACCGTAGTCTCGGCATCGGTGATATCCTGCTGCTTCTTTCCAATCTCTTCCTGGCTTTCGCGTATCTCTTCCTCATACCGCTTTATCTGCTCACGGATACGCTCCATCTGCTGGCGTTCTTCCTCAACTTTCTTCTGCGCAAACCCGAGTTCCATCCGGATTCCGGTGATCTCCTGTTCCTTATTGTGCAGCCTTCTCTGGATCTCGGTAATCTGCCGTTCAGCCTCTTCACGCTGCTCATATAATAGTGGAATGCCGGTTTCAGACAGGTGATCGGTGATCTCCTGTATGGCTTTCTGAATGCCGGCAAGAGTCTGATTCTTCTCTTCAATCGCTGCTTCCACCGTTGCAAGTTCAAGGGAACTGCCGCCTCCTCCCCCTCCTGCCTCTTCACGCTGTTTCTGAAGAGATTCCTTCTCGGAAAGGAGATTTACCCTGGCTGATTCTGCGGATTCCAATTGCCCTTTCGCCCTGACAACAGCCCCCTCAAGCTCAATTCTCCGGCTTTGGACAGAATCACGCTCTGTTGTATCAGCTTTCAATGAATCAGATAGTGCCTGCTCCTCAGCAGTAAGAACAGCAAGTTGGGATGAAAGGTGCTTTACTTCATCAACTGAAGTCGTTCCAAATCCACCGGCATCTTTCTTCACACTCCCTCCGGTCATCGATCCGGATGGTTCAAGCAGCGATCCATCAAGAGTGACCATACGTGAGGAACCAATCCGCTTTCGTGCATGGTCAAGGGTATCTATGACCATGGTGGAACCGAATACTACCCTGAAAGCAGCATCAAACCGGGGATCATAATCAAGCAGGTCAAGAGCAAATCCCAGAACATCGGGGCCCGGCGGAAGAGAGGGAAGCGGTTTGGATCTGAGTTTGTTCAATGGGAGAAAAGTAACCCGTCCCAGTTTATGCTCCTGCAGGTACCGGATTGCATCAGCAGCGATCTGATCGGTATCAACAACAACAAAATGGATTTTTCCCCCTGCGGCAATAGTGAGTGCATTCGCATATTCAGGTTTACAGGTTGCAAGGTCTCCGATGGTGCCATACACCCCGTCCATCCCCAGAACTGCCTCCATCGCACGGCTATACCGGCCCTGTGCCTGTTGTTGCGCTTCTTTTCTCCCGATCTCTACTTTGAGATCACGGATCTGCCGAATCAGACGGTCATGCTCTTCGCGTTTTGTATAGAGAGCAGTATCAAGAGCAGCCATCATCCGATCATGCTCTTTCTTCTCTTCGGTCAGCCTGGATAGAGCCGTGGTAAGACCTGCGATATCCTCATCCTTCTCCCGGATATCCTTCTCAATCGCAATAATCCGGGATGTCAGACGATCCTCTTCAGCGCTGCGCATCCGTGACCGCTCAATAAAAATATCCTGCTGATGCAGTAATTCGCCCCGTTCTTCCCGGATTTTGTGGATCTCCGACCTGAGGCTCTCAAGTCTGGTCTCCTCTTCTTCAAGACCCTTCGTCTCCTGGGAGATTGCCTGTGAGATCCGATCAAACTCTTTTTGCACTGCAGATGCCGTCATTGAGAGGTTGGTCCGATCAATCATCAGGTTCCGCATTTCGGTGTCCAGGGTCTGCACCCGCTCTTCCTGTCGTTTTACCCCGGTGAAAAAATCAGAAAGCCTTTTGTTCGCTTCTTCCTTGTCTCTCCCGGCCCGATCAATGGAACGATGAAATCCATCAATTGCTGCTTTAGCCTCGGCAATCCGGGTAACAAGAGCCATGTATTCACTCCCGGTCCTGGCCGTTATCTTCTGATCTATCTCCGCTATCTCATCCCTGATAAAATCCCGTTCATGTGACTTCCATGAGATATCAGCTTCAATCTGGGTAACCTGGTTTTTCTCTTCGGCGATTGACAGCAGAAGTGCATCCTGATCTTTTCTCCGGGCAGACAGTCGAGCTGCTGACCGGCACATCGTCAGATGCTTCAGTTCATCCTGTAATTTACGAAACGAAACGGCCTGTTCTTTCTGTTTTTCAAGCTGGGTGAGACGGACACTCAGTTCCTCAATATGAACCGACTCTTCAGTCATCCGCTCCCTGACCTGTGAGAGTTCGGAAAGGGCCATCTCTTTTTTTGAATCGAACTCAGCAACACCGGCTATCTCATCAATGATCTTCCTTCGCTCGGTGTCACTCATCTCGATAATCCGGTTGATGTCACCCTGCATGACCACGTTATATCCATGGGGAACAATTCCATGACCGGCGAGAAAGTCCAGAAGTTCCCCCTGTCTGCAGGAGCGGCCATTGAGATACAGGTAATTATAATAGGTATTTTCGGTTCTCTTGATACGTCGGCGGATATTGGTCCCGTCGGAGAACGTAATCTCAACTTCTGCCGTATTTCTATCGGTATTCAGATTGAGGAGGTCAGTCAGCCTCTCGGCACGAAGATGCCGTGATGAAGAGAGGGCAAGAACAAAAAGTATACTATCGATGATATTGCTTTTTCCTGAACCATTCGGTCCGGAAATCACGGTAAATCCAGGCAAAAATGGGATTTTCGTTTTTCTCCCAAAAGATTTGAAATTGTCTATTTCAAGTTGTGTAATATGCAAACCCTTACACCAGAGCAAGGAAGGGAAATTATTTTCCTGAGTTACAAGTCTTCTGAAGGTTCTTTATCTTCGGCAATGATGAGATCAGAAGAACCACTTCTCTGATGCTGGTCCTTATACCTCATCCGGGCATCGCGGGCGGATGCAATAATAATATCCTCACCAGTCTCCTTTTCAGGCTGCAGAGTACCGTCAGGCTGCATCTTCAGGGTGATTTTATCCCGTACCGGAGAGGGCGTGGGTTTTAC
This sequence comes from uncultured Methanospirillum sp., assembly GCA_964515765.1. GTDB lineage: Archaea > Halobacteriota > Methanomicrobia > Methanomicrobiales > Methanospirillaceae > Methanospirillum. The sequence continues at coordinate 3,874 of CAZEWE010000009.1, forward strand.
AGTTTCTGCCTCTGGTTCAGGATTCTCCCGCTCAACCTTGCTTCGGGAAATCGGGGGAGCTACTGCCTGGATAACCGGTGGTGGTCGCTGTTCCTTTTTCAGCTTCATAACAACCGCCTTCATATCCAGCATTTCATCAGTCAGGCCTTTGATGAGCGCTTCCATGTCTGCTACTTTCCGTTCAAGCAGACGTATCCGTTCATCAAGATTATTCGTCCCGTACCCTTCTTCGCTCATAAATTACAACCCTGATATAACCCGGTTATCTGTCTGTGATAGTATTTGATACTAATACATATATATTTCCCTTCTCAATTTTTCATTTTCTCTGAAGCAGACCGACATGTCAGGCAAAAATTCTCCGGATTTACAAAACCATATTACCCTTTTATGCCAGATGTGTATGCACATGTCCTATCTGGAAACGACTGATCCAGAAATTGCAGCGATCATCGATAAAGAAACTAAACGTCAGATAAACGGCCTTGAACTTATTGCCTCAGAGAATGTCGTCAGCAGGGCAGTCCTTGAAGCTTCTGGTTCAATCATGACAAACAAATACGCCGAAGGGTATCCGGGCAAGCGATACTACGGCGGGTGTGAGTTCCATGACATGGCAGAAAATCTGGCTCGCGACAGGGTGTGTTCCCTGTTTGGTGCAGAGCATGCAAATGTTCAGCCACATTCCGGAAGTCAGGCAAATATGGCAGTATATTTTACTGTCCTTAAACCAGGAGACAAGATCCTTTCCATGAACCTCTCACAGGGTGGTCATCTCTCCCATGGATCCCCGGTGAACTTTTCAGGTATTATCTATGAATCACACCAGTACGGCGTGGATTTAAAGACCGAACGGATGGATTATGGTGTAATCGCTGAGATGGCACGCCAGATAAAGCCGAAGATTATTGTCTGTGGTGCCAGTGCCTATCCAAGAGAGATCGATTTCAAAGCCTTTGCTGAAATCTCTGATGAGGTTGGAGCATACTGTCTTGCAGACATTGCACATATCGCCGGTCTGTGTGCAACCGGTGTTCACCCGACTTCAGTAGGCCATACAACCTTCACGACTTCAACCACGCACAAAACGCTTCGTGGTCCCCGTGGCGGATTCATCCTCTGCGACAAGGAATTTGCAGCCCCAATTGATAAGGCGGTGTTCCCCGGCATGCAGGGCGGGCCACTGATGCATATCATATCAGCAAAAGCCGTCTGTTTTAAAGAAGCATCTACAAAAGAGTTCAAAAAATATTCAGAACAGGTTGTAAAGAACGCACAGACACTGGCTGAAACATTGACAGCAAACAATGTCAGACTTGTTTCTGGTGGAACCGATAACCATCTCTGTCTCCTTGACCTGACAAACTTTGGAATCACCGGTCTTGAAGCAGAACAGGCACTTGGAAATGCCGGAATTACCGTCAATAAGAATACCATTCCAAATGAAACCAAGAGTCCCTTTGTCACCAGCGGTCTTCGTGTCGGAACTCCAGCTGTTACCAGCCGGGGCATGAAGGAGAGTGAGATGAAGCAGATCGGTGAATGGATTGCATCGATCATCCGTGACAGCAAGAACACGGGACTTCAGGATACCGTCAGGGAAGAGGTCAAATCTCTTGCCAGCCAATATCCCCTCTACCCTGATCTGACATGATATTAGATGGTAAAGGACTTGCAGCACGAAGACTCGAACTGCTGAAGGAAGACATTATTGAGGGAGGCCTCTCCCCAACTCTTGCTACGGTTATCGTGGGGGATGACCCTGCTTCACACATGTATGTCCGGATGAAACACCGGGCATGTGAGCAGGTTGGAATCTCTTCGGTTAACATCTCCCTGCCGGAGGACACAACCACCCGGACCATTCTTGAACGAATTCGGCAGCTCAATGAGGATTCAGATATTGATGGAATCCTGGTCCAGCTTCCCCTGCCGAAATCTATCGATACCGAAGCGGTTCTCGCAGCCATTCTGCCTGAAAAGGATGTAGACGGATTCCACCCCCTGAACATGGGCAGGCTGGTTACCGGACTTCCGGGTCCACGGCCCTGCACACCAAAAGGGATTATGACCCTCCTTCATGAGTACAACATTTCAATTGCAGGGAAGCGGGCTGTTGTTGTTGGAAGAAGTGTTGATGTGGGTCGTCCCATTGCCCTGCTCCTTCTCCATGCAGATGCAACGGTCACCATGTGTCACAGCAAGACTGAGAATCTGAAGGAGATCACGAAACAGGCCGACATACTTGTCAGTGCAGCAGGAAAAGCAGGCATCATAACCGCAGACATGGTTAAACCCGGAGCGACGGTGATTGATGTCGGGACAAACCAGGTGAACGGAAAACTCTGTGGTGATGTTGCATTTGACGAGGTCGAGACGATCGCCGGAGCAATTACCCCCGTCCCAGGCGGTGTCGGGCCGATGACCATTGCATCCCTTATGGAAAACACCGCTGATATCGCAAGGAACCGATGCGGACCTTTCATGTAAAGGGCATTCACATCGGCAGGCCATGTCCTGTTCTGATGGGTGTTCTGAACATAAGTCCCGAATCTTTTTACCCAGGTTCTTTTGTGCCAATTTCAGCGATGCATGAGACTGCCGGTCAGATGATTACTGACGGTGCCGATATTCTGGACATTGGTGCCCGAAGCACAGCACCAGGAAGTCCCCCGATTTCAGTATCAGAAGAAACAACACGGATTAAAGAGTCTCTCAGCGAGCTGAAGGGTGAGGACTATGTCATCAGCATTGATACCATGCATCCCGAAGTGCTGAATGCAGCTCTTCATTTTGATATCAGTCTTGCAAATGATATATCCGGACTCCAAAACCCTGATCTCGCACAGCTCATATCAGATGCAGGACTCCCGGCAGTGCTCATGGCGTCAGGAAAATCTCCGGGTGATGCCCGCTCTCTTCAGGATACCCATGCCGCTATCAGAAATGTTCTGACACGGGCACAGGATTTGGGGATTGAAGAGATTATCCTTGATCCCGGCATCGGCAAATGGATTCCGGAACGAACAGCGGAAGATGACTGGGAACTGTGCAGGCATTTTCATGAATTATCTGTATATGATCTGCCACTTCTTGCCGCTGTTTCAAGAAAGTCCTTCATCGGTGAATTAACCGGCAAGCCACCAACCGGAAGACTTGCCGGAACGCTTGCCGTGACCACCAGATTACTCGAGAACGGGGCATCAGTTATTCGTGCCCATGACATCCCGGAGACCAGGGATGTTATAAAAAGTGTCATGCACCTGATGAGGCAAGGATGAAACAATTTCAAATCTACGGACTTCAGACCGGACTTATACAACCAGGCGACTCCCTGCTTGACCATATCACCACTGCCCTTAGTAATCAGGGACTCATCCTTTTGGATCATGACATCATCGTCCTTGCAGAGTCTGCAGTTGCAACATCTCAGAAAAGGATCGCCGCCCTTCAATCAATCAAGCCGTCTGACGAGGCATTCCGTGTTGCGCAACAGTATGATATCGAGCCGGCTCTGGCAGAAATCGTGATTCAGGAGTCTGATGCTATTGTAGGGGGAATCCCGGGATTTCTGTTATCCATAAAATCAGGGCATCTTCTGCCGAATGCAGGCGTAGACGGATCAAATGCACCAGACGGGCATGTAACGCTCCTGCCAGCCGATCCTGATTCACTGGCCCACGATCTCAGAAAAACCATTCATGAGAAGACCGGCTGTACTGTCGGAGTCCTCATCATCGACAGCAGAACTCATCCTATGCGGTATGGATGCGGAGGTGTTGCCATCGCCTGCTCAGGTATTCCTGCGGTAATTGATGAACGGGGAAGAAAAGATCTCTTTGGCCGGGAACTGAAAGTCACCAGACGGGCAGTCGCAGATAACATCGCCTCTGCAGCCGAACTGGTGATGGGTGAGTCTGATGAACGAATTCCGGCAGTCCTCGTGCGGGGCCTGGACATCGAATTTGGGGAATTCGAAGGCATCGAGCTTATCGCACCAGATGAGTGCCTCTTTATTGGAAGCCTGAAAAAGGCATATATTACTCCTCCCTGACTGTTTTTTTCAGTTCATAGAGGAGGATCATAATACCGGTGAGAATCACAATAACCGGCCAGAACGGGAAAGAAAGATTCCACCATCCCATATCATTTCCAAGCCAGACAAGCCCCCAGCAAAAGATAAATATGCCAAGTACAACGACCCCGACACTCATTCGGTTTAGATAATTCATTTGCACAATAATTCCATCGGATACATCAGAAAGCGGTACATATTACAACCCGAACGGCATATCCCACGTATGACTGCAGGCATTACATTTGCATTTTGCAATCATACTTCCGGAATCCGTCGTGACCAGATCATCAAAATCTGTGTCTTTCGAATTGCATTTCGGGCAGATTATATCTCCCATGATATCAGCATCACATTACCCGGGGGGGTCTTACTTACAATTCTGCATTTGGATCTATTTGAACCCGGTGATACGGTGATACACTCTATATACATTCTCTGGTATTTTTCCCCTTGGCCTGATCAATAGTCATTGTTTGGGAAACTTCTTTCATATAGAGGGCAAATAAGAAATTAGCTGTGCTATTTCACAGGGGGTTTACATGATTATACCAGGGAAATTTTCGTATCTCACTCTTCTGGCAGGAGTGATAGTCATCATCTGTGTCTTCACACAGACAGGAACGGCGATTCCTGATCAGAGTCTTTTATCCAATCCATCGCCTATACAACAGATTTCTCCTCCGACGGTATCTCCCGGGGTTTCTAATCCCGTATTGCAGTCCTCAGCTCTTCCCGTGGCTGTCCAGTCGGTTAAAGTGTCAGCAGAATATGCGCCTGACCGTCTGATAGTGCGATATAATCCGGACCGGCCACGAGCTGAATCTGCCATGATGTCTATTCAGTCAACAACCAATGCACAGGCCGGGACATCGGTTGTAAAAGATCTGAGTGAGGCTGGAGTTCCGGGAATGCAGGTAGTTCAGGTCACCACAAACACACTTGATGCAGCAATGGAGGCATATAAGAACAGTCCGGATGTTTTGTATGTCGAGCCGGATTACAAGATCTCCTTAAGCCCGATTGAAAAGACCGGAAAAGTGGCTGATGCGGATGCTGATTCCTTCGGTATCAGTGCTGCTGCATACCCAAACGATCCCGGGTATCAGTATTTATGGGGACTTCACAATACCGGACAGGCTCCCTTCTATGGAATGCCGGATGCCGATATTGACGCACCCGAAGCCTGGGGGATTACCACCGGTTCACCCTATGTAGTTGTCGCAGTGGTGGATACCGGCGTTGATTACAACCATCCTGACCTTGCTGCAAACATCTGGCAGAATTCCGGTGAGATCATCAATGGGGTTGATGATGATGGAAACGGATACGTGGATGATATCCGTGGCTGGAACTTTGTGTCAAAGAACAATGATCCCATGGATGACAGCGGTCATGGAACTCATTGTGCCGGGACCATTGCTGCGGTGGGGAACAATGGAATTGGTGTGACCGGGACGGCCTGGAATGTGAAGATCATGCCTCTCAAGTTCCTGAATTCTAAGGGTTCAGGATATGTATCTGATGCAATTTCTGCAATATTATACGCCAACCGGAAAGGGGCAGCCATAATCTCGAATTCATGGAGTGGTACCGGATACACCCAGTCACTGAAGGATGCCATCGATGCATCTTCAGCAGTTGTCGTATGTGCAGCAGGAAACAGCGGCGCAAATGCGGATATTACTCCCCAGTACCCGGCAGCATTTACGAGCAGCAACATCCTCTCGGTTGCGGCAACTGATTACAGTGACAAACTGGCATCATTCTCCAATTATGGCTCCACTTCGGTAGATCTTGCAGCACCAGGTGTCAGTATTTACAGTACGACCAAATCCGGTACCTATCAATACCTGAGCGGGACTTCCATGGCAACACCGCATGTGTCCGGTGTAGCAGCATTATTAAAGTCACAAAGCCCCTCGATGTCAGCTTCACAGATTCGAAGCAGAATCTTCAGCAGCGTTGATGCGATATCAGCACTCTCAGGAAAGGTTGCATCAGGAGGGAGACTAAATGCTGCAAAAGCCCTTGGAGGAGCAGCACCAACGCCGACCCAGACTCCTTTCCCAACCTACACTCCAACACCAACACCAACATATACGCCCTACCCGACCGTAACACCCACCAGGACGCCGACACCAACACCGACATTTACCCCGTATCCAACTCCGACCCCGACATATTCTCCAACTCCAAAACCGGGGTCTCAGTTAAATGCTGCATTTTATGTCGCACCAACGTATGGAAAGGCGCCATTACGGGTACAATTCATTGATCAGTCATATGGAAACCCGAACCGGTGGACCTGGTCATTCGGAGATGGCGGGTTCTCATATCAGAAAAACCCATACCATACCTATCTGAAGAAAGGGACGTTCTCCGTCAGACTGACAGTTAACAGAGGCGGGCAGGCAAGTACAGTCTATAAACAACGGGTAATTACCGTAATATAACCTTTTTTTAAAAATCAGAGTTGAATAGAAGCAAGTGCTTCTTTTATCCTGGGTCGCCAGGATTCAAACGGACGCTGATAAATTTCAGCAGCCTTCTGATGATCCGGATCGTCAGTATTCTTCTCAATCCTATCAAGCGTCAGTCTTGCAGTATCAAGAATCCAGCAGTCAACAACGGATTTATCAACAGCCGTTATGGATTCCGCACGGACTGATACCAGATTTCTCCCATCAGGGGCCTGGAACACTCCGGGTTTTCCAATAATGACAACATGGGATGGAGACTCAATTGATGAGATCTGATGTAGAGCCTCAGGCTGGTAACTCCCGGCACTCACAAAGAATATACCGGTGGGATCCATGACCCGGATCTGGTAAAAGACTGCCTCACCTTCAGACTTCTTCTTTTCAGTCAGGGTCCCGGCAATGAACACCCGGTTACACCGTTCTCCGGATGGAAGCAGGATATAGGTCGGGCTCTTATCATCTGAACCCTCTCTGAAATGGTGATGGGCTTCCCTTAGTTCTGCTGCAAAGACTCTCTTTGCCGACTCGCGTTCATATTTCCGGTTTGCTGAGTTATCACTCATGTGATGCACCCTCCGCACGGTTCATCAGTTCTGCCAGCATACCGGCATCGAACCCCTGAAACTCACAATTATAGGCAACCAGCCGATTATCAAATGCTTTTCCCCTGCAGACAAGATACCGGCCCAGAACCTGCTCATTGACATGGTAAAATACCGTGTCAAGTCCAAGGGGGTTATTCTCCGCCATCTCCTGTGCAGTTATAAGATTCAGCCCGGTCAGTTCCTCGACCCCTTCCCGTGAAATGATTGTATCATAGGTCTTCTGACCATCATCAAGCCAGCCTTTGATCCTGAGGTCATAGATATAATTCGGCTGAATCTCATGTATCGGACAGTAATTCTGCCTGGAGAGCACACGACCACATCCCTCAACCGGGCATCGCTTGATAAGTCCTGAACCGGGGGAGAGATGGACAAATGCTCCCTTTACTTCCTCATTTGGAGATCTGACCTGAATGGTGGCGCCCTCGTCCGGAAGCAGGGTCGCCCCGTTCAGGTTTATTGACAGTCGACCGTTGAACTCATCAACCGATGCATAATAGATACCATAGACCATGTCAGGAACCAGTCTCTGGGCCAAATCATCCTTCCACGTTATGAACCGGATGGTACCTGATTCATCGCCCAAAAGGCCACTCTGGAAGACGCGTTCAGAGGTATTTTCATATTCCTGGACTAGTTTTACCCGAAGACAGACGATTCCCGGACCTGCCTGAGCGACCGGGATGATATTTGGTCTGATACTCCGGTCCTCTTCGAGTGGTGTTGCTGAACCGGGGGTTATCTGCATACTTAATGCCCCCCGGTACCGATCCACCACTGCTCCGTTAATTGCATACCACTGGTTTTCCATCAGGGGTTCTGCACCCGGGATATTCCGGACAATAAACCTGACCGCTCCGGAATCATCCGCAAGAACCCCCCTCTGGAGTATTTGATCCGAATATTGCTTCTCAATGGCCACAACCTTCCCCTGAACCAGAGCCACACCAGGTGATAATTCACCCACCGGGGTCTTTTCAATGTCAGGCAGTTCATCTCTGGATACCTGAGTGATTTTTGTTCCGCCATGAACTTTTATGGATAACTGCCCGTTAAACTCGTCTGTTTCAACAAGGTCCAGCCGGTACCAGTGCCCTTGTTCAAGTAACGGAGCATTGGCTGATGCCCAGACCGTAAACCGGGTTGTTCCCGAACTATCTGCAAATATTCCGGATTGCGCAATTGAAGGAGACCGGGGGGGGAAAAGGGTGGTAACCTCCCCTTTCACACTTATCCATTGTTTCGGTTTTATCTCTGATATCGGTGTGATTACTGGTTCAGGAACAGATTCCGGAGAGAGTTCGGTTATGGTAGTTCCGGAGTGAACTTTCAGACTTACCTGACCATTATATTCGTCTGCCACCGCAGATTCGAGCCTGTACCATTTTCCCTGTTCCATGACCGGGGCATTTGCCTTCGCCCACACGGTAAACCGCATTGTTCCGCTTGAGTCAGTAATTACCCCGCTCTGGGCCACGGACGGAGATCGTGACGGGAATAATGTGACAATCTGTCCTTCAACCGTTACCCATTGTTCGGCCTGGATCTCAGATATCTGTATGACTGAATCAGCATCCTGTTTTGATGGGCCGGCGGACGGCAGTTCCATCCCAAATTGCCGGGCATAATCACCAATTATTGACCGTTCCGCTTCGGCTGGCGGAACTGAAAATTCTTCTACAAACCGGTTGATCTTTTCCTCAAGTTTTGCCCGGTCAATTGGATGACCAGCTGCTGCAAATTTTTCGGAGATCCTGTCTGCTATTTCTTTGAGTTCCATTTCATCTCCATAAGAAAGGTCGACAACAAGGGTATTTAAAGAAGACACTCACGGGGTGAAAGTGAAAACATCAAAAAATAAAAAAGAATTCAGACCTGTTTGGAATACAGAGACTTTAACTCCAGTAAAGACGCTTCAGGGTTTTTCAGAAGATGGCTGGTTACCCGGGGGTGATGATTTAATAAACAGCGGGTGCATGCCCATACCGGAGCTCGCCCGGGTTTTAGAATCCAGTCACCAAGGGTAGTATCTCCGCACGGATAAAGCGGGCAGTAACAGAAATCACACCGCTGCCCCTGATAATGACAGGGATAATACGGGCAATGCTCCTTTTCCCATAATGCCCAGTGAGGACCACCGATTCCTGACCGTATAAAAAAGGACGGTTTTTTCTTCCTGCTATCAGACTGGCGAAGCAGAGCCTCGGTTACCCCGGTATGCACTGCTTCATGAATCCGCTGTCCGATCTCTGTTGCACTCCCCACGTACCTGATAGTGCCCCTGCCTTCAGATGCAATGATAACTGCATCAGTGACCGTTCCTGCAAAATCATACCCTGCATCACGAAGTGCCAGGGTTTTTGCTTCGGTTGCGGTAATGACTGCATCGACTAAGGCCTGGTCACGAAGATGCTGTGTCAATACAATGATGTTAATAGTCCCGGGAGCGTGCTCCGGTGCCGGTTCTGATGGCTTTACCGGATCAGGATGGGTTATCCCTGCCGTGACAAAGACCATCAGCATATCCCAGGACAGTATGCAAAGGGTGTTCATATCGACTGCAGTCAGAAGACCAGCAGTGTCAGCATATGAAAGACCAAGAGAAGAGGAAAGAAACTCTAACTCCTTCTCCGGATCATGAGAAAAGTCGTGGGACACCTGGTGATTCAAAAGGGTTGTACAATTTCGAATGCCACCATCTGGTCCGGAGCTGCAGACCCGGAACTTCCCTCTTACGATAAGGGAAGATGATCTGAGGTAATACCTCATGTCACGCTATAACGCTGACGGTCTTTTAATTCCTGTTGTTTCCCTGCATTCCAGCCGGAAACATCCTGCAGGTACCCGGTGACTCTGCTTATCTGCACAACATCATGGCATCCACATTCAGGACAGACCGGTTCACCACAGAGCGGGCAGTATTCAATCGTTGCAGCAATCTCATGTGAACAGTCACAGGTGTCAAGGGGGCACATGATCTCCGGGTTCACATCACCGCAAACAGGACACGGACTTTCGTCAACAATCAGGTGGCAGGTATGACATTTATATTTCCGTTCACTCTCAGGGATCTCCTCCTTGCAGGAGTACTTCTCTGCCAGTGCCCGTTGTTCCATCGTCCAGTTCATACTCAGTATTTGCCTCTTCTTCCCTTAATTGATAGTGGAGAGAGGGGAGGTTAGATCCGGGCAGGACTTCTGAACTGTGCGTATTGCTGTGCTGCACCGGCTGGATCAGCAGACTCGTAAATTGCCCTTCCAACAATAATTCCATCAACAATTCCTGCAATTGCCGATGGATCCCCGCCCTGTGCACCAACACCTGGTGAGAGAATCTTTTTTGTCCCGATGAGAGTGCGCAGCATCTGTGTCCGTTCAGGCCGTGTAGCAGGTGCAATTATCCCGTCAGCCCCGGTATCACAGACAAGGGAGGCAATCCGTTCTGCAATGCCCCCATGGAAAAAGTCTACCGCACCAGGATGACTCATCTCCGTGACAACAAAGCATTGACCGCCATGATCATGAGCAGTTTCCACACAGGCAAGCACAGAGTCCCTGCCGACAAATCCATGACAGATGATACCTGAAAATCCGTGAGAAAATACTTCCTCGGCGATGAGCCGGCTGGTATTGGGAATATCCGCCACCTTGAAATCTGCTATAAGGGGAAGTCCCGATGCTAATAACTCATCAGCAATCTCAAGGCCGGCTGCCAGGACAAGGGGGTAGCCTATCTTTATCGCATCCAGATGTGGCGCAGTCTGCTCTGCAATCGACACCGCTGCATCACGGGTGCTCACATCAAGGGCAAGGATAACCTCGGTCATCTATCGCTCCAGAACTGCCGACATGATCAGCGGGAAGGTGATCGTTGCATCTCCGTATACCGTGACCGTCTGTGCATCTTCGTCAACCTTCCCCCAGGATCTGGCTTCATCAAGGGTCGCACCAGAGAGACCACCAAGGTCAGGCCGGTCTCCGGTCAGTTGCACCGCATAGGTAAACCCTTTCGGTGTCATCAGCATACTCTGCAGGATGTAATTTTTCGGAACACCGCCACCGACAAAGAATGCACCGGCGATATCTGCTGAAAAACACCGGTCCATAAGCCGGTCCATGTCACCAAATGCATCGACAACAATCTTGTGGGTCTGCCGGTACAGCCAGAACTGCAGACCAATCATCGAGTCCTGAACTGCAGGACAGAACACCGGGATCTTTTTCCTTGCCGCTGTCGCGAGGATTCCGGAATCCAGGTGAGAGCCGATATGGGCGAGGAGATCAGAGATGGAGATGACAGTCCCGTCAGGAATTTTTGAGAGGACATCCTGCATGAACTCTTCAAATTTGATAAATGAATCATTCGGAAGATAGACATCATATATCCGGTTGATCTCATCATGCCGCAGCTCGATATCATTGCACTTTTCCGTTCCCCGGAAATGGTGACACCCGATTGCTTCTATTACATCATGAGTCAGGTTGGCACCGGTTGATACCAGGACATCAATGTATCCCGCCTCCATCAGGTCAGAGACTATCCCCCCCATTCCCGCGGGAACCATCGCTCCGGCAAGCCCGAAAAACCGGGTTACCCGGGGATCCTGATACATCGTACCGGTTATCCGCACCGCCCGTGAAAGGGCGCCTCCATTATATGCTCCAGCCTGCTCCATAGCACTGATGAGGTTTTTTACCGTCATCCCAGGCTTTAGATGGACCTGTCGTACCGGCACATCACATTCCATACTATACTCATGGGCGGTCAGCTCCCAAGTACCTGACGTGCGAGGGGGAAGGTCTCGTGTTCACCAGGTGAAAATCAGCACCCCTTCTTCCGGGAGGAGGGGAGGTAGGAGGAGTCAGGATCAACAAAGCCCCTGGCCATGGGTCGTGAGAGATGACGCCGTGCCCCGGGGGGAACCTCATACCAGCCAGGTGAGATGGTCCGCTCTTCAATGACCTGTTCCGGCTCTGATGTGCGATACCCGCACCGACGACATTTATATCCTTTTCCAGACCCCGCACTGGTCATTCGCTTCAGACAGGCCTGACAGAGCGGTGCCTGACAGGAGACATAAGGTTCTGCAGAGAATACGTACATCTTCTCAAGATTCAGGGAGTTTTTCAGATAACTACCTGCTACCAGGATATCATCACCTGGCCGTACCGACCGGACAGTATCCCTGAATTTCTTCGTCGGTTCAAACGCCATACAGGGAATCATCTGACCATCACAGTGAAGGAAAAAAGAAACATGACCGCCTTTTCCAGTCTTTGGCGTATCGTGCACCATACCCCTGATGAGATATGATATTCCTTCTGTCAGGGGGCCGACTTCATAGGAAACGAGATGGGCATCGGTGCCCTGGTTTGTCATCCAGATACGAGCCAGATCCATCTCTTCTGATCTGACCATGGAGACAGCATGGGCAACAGAAAATGGAGAATCCCCCCTGATACCAAATAACACAGGGTCCGGGGTATGAGGAACACAGACCGGCCCTTTCAGATCATAATCCCAGGTATCCCAGGTATGAGGACTGGTCAGCTCCTCTGATAACCGGAGACTATCTGCATCGATTTCACGGGGAACATAGAGCCGGCTGGCATACCGGTATGTCAGATACTCCCAGGTATAATCGGGAAATTCACTGCACACAGCAGCAGTTGCACCAATAAGACCCCTCCCAAGTTTATATCCCTGAAACCGCAGTGCATGCCTGGAAAGGTAATCTCTGACTTCTTCAATCTGACAAATCCCCTGAACAGCTTTCCAGTAAAAATCAGACGGGGGCTTTTGAAGACTTACCACGATACCGGGATGCGTATTCTCACAGGAGAGCGCAGCGAACTTTTCCACCAGCCCACATGCGAGGCTGAACGCATAGTCCGGATCACCTCTGACATACAGGGAGATCGATGCATTTCCTCGTGTTTTATAAGGGATTGTCGGATTGAGCCGGACCAGTCGGGAAGAAAATACCTTCATTCCAGACTTTTCAAGAGTATTGGCAAGCACTGCGCCAAGCCAGGTCGTGCACATGCCATCCGGAGCATCAGTATCATCAAGACCGATAAAAAACCGGGTGTTTGTCATGTCAGGTTTTCATCCGTATACTCACTCAAATCAGACAGCATCCTGATTATCTGTAAAATTTCACTCTGCGCACCAAATCCCTTATGTACAGGAATTATACAAGTACCTTCTACGGTACATGTCCCAGGATCGTCTGCTCCGTAATGTCATCAGTGTGATGATCATGGCAGGATATGAAGTATCCGAAGTTTTCGCAATGAGACCTAAGAGTTTTGATATCATTGCCGGAAATGGTGAACGGATCGTTGTCCTGAAAGTCATCTCACATATCGATAGCATTAGCGAAGAGAATGCACGGGATCTTGACAGAATAGCACGAAATCTGTGTGGGACACCTCTTATTGTCGGTGAACGGGCCCGTGATGCTGAACTTGAACGTGGCGCAGTGTATGTCAGGTACGGAATATTTGCAATAAACTATCCGACTCTGCATGATTATTTTGTTGAAGACTCTCCCCCGCTTATTTATGCTTCACCCGGGGGCCTGTACGTGAATATCAGCGGAGAACGGCTTCGTGAACTTCGTGAAACCAGAAGTCTCTCCCTGGGAGACCTTGGCCAGATTCTTGGTGTCTCCAGACGGACAGTTGCAAAATACGAGGCAGGGATGGGAACAACGATAGAAATTGCGCTCCGTATCGAAGAGACGTTTGATTCAGGAGTAGTCGAGCCGATCGATCTCATTCAGTCCAAATCCCAGTTCAAAAATCCGGAGAGTCCAGAAATTCCGGAAGAGATACCGATTCAGGCTGCCATAGAAGAGATGGGGATGCATGTCCAGCCCATGCATCATGCACCATTTCAGGCCCTTGTCAGATATGATTCTCATACCATCCTCACCGGATATGGTTCAGCACAAAAAGTCTCACGACGTGCCGGGATCATTGGCAACATTTCCCAGGTGACGCGGACGCATGCCATGTGTGTGATGACGGATGATCACAGACAGCGCAGAATAGGCCGTACTCTGATGATTAGTGAGGATTCTCTTCTTTCCCTTGATGAGCCTGACGACCTCATCAATCTGATCTTAAACTGATATTATTATATAGAACCACTAAACAACCTTATCCTACAACGTGGTGATATTTTATGGCTACACAACTTGGAGGACAGCCAATTCTTATCCTTAAAGAAGGAAGTTCCCGTACTCGCGGGCGCGATGCACAGGGCATGAACATCGCCGCAGCAAAGGCCGTTGCCAATGCAGTCCGGACTACACTCGGACCAAAGGGCATGGACAAGATGCTGGTCGATACCATCGGTGATGTCGTCATTACCAACGATGGTGTAACCATTCTCAAAGAGATGGACATCGAACACCCTGCTGCAAAGATGATGGTGGAAGTTGCAAAGACCCAGGACGATGAGGTCGGTGACGGAACAACCACTGCAGTAGTTATCGCAGGAGAACTCCTGAAACGCTCAGAAGAACTCCTTGAGCAGGATGTTCACCCAACGGTTATCGCCCATGGATACCGGATGGCAGCTGAGAAAGCACAGGAACTCCTGAAAAACATTGCAATCGATGTAAAGGCAAAAGATACCAAGATACTCAAGAAAATAGCCGAGACCGCCATGACCGGAAAGGGCGCAGAGTCTGCAAAAGAGAAACTCTGTGACCTTGTCGTCCAGGCAGTCACCATGGTTGCCGAGAGTGATGGAACGGTTGACACTGAAAATATCAAGATTGAGAAGAAAGTCGGTGGTTCAATCGAAGATTCAGAGATCATCATCGGCATGGTCATTGACAAGGAACGTGTCCACCCCGGCATGCCCGAGAAGGTCACCAAGGCAAAAATCATGCTCCTCAACGCCGCTATCGAGTTCAAGAAGACCGAAGTTGACGCTGAGATCAATATTACCAGCCCTGACCAGCTCCAGGCATTCCTTGACGAAGAAGAGCGGATGATCAAGTCCATCACTGACAAGGTTGTCAAGAGTGGAGCAAAAGTCGTCTTCTGTCAGAAGGGTATTGACGACATTGCACAGCACTACCTCTCAAAAGCAGGTATCCTTGCAGTCCGCCGTGTCAAGAAGTCTGACATGGAGAAACTCAACCGTGCAACCGGTGCATCCATCATCTCCAGCATTGATGCAATCCAGGGATCTGAACTTGGATATGCAGGCTTAGTTGAGGAACGCAAGATCTCCGGCGAAGAGATGATCTTTGTCGAGGAATGCAAGAACCCCAAGGCAGTCTCAATCATTGTCCGTGGTGGAACTGAGCATGTCGTTGCTGAACTTGACCGTGCCTTCGAAGACGCAATCCGTGTCGTCGGTGTCGTTCTTGAAGACAAGAAGTGTGTAGCTGGTGGCGGTGCTCCGGAGACCGAACTTTCATTACGTCTTCGCGAGTATGCAGCAAGCGTCGGTGGCCGTGCACAGCTCGCCATTGAAGCATTTGCAGCAGCCCTTGAGATCATCCCCCGCACTCTTGCAGAGAATGCCGGACTTGACCCGATTGACATGCTTGTCGAACTTCGTGCAGCACATGAGAAGGGTCAGAAGACCGTCGGTCTGAATGTGTTCGAAGCCAAGCCGGCTGACATGTACAAAGAAGGCGTTGTTGAGCCACTCCGGGTAAAGACCCAGGCAATTGCAAGTGCAGCAGAAGCAGCTGTTATGATCCTACGGATCGATGATATCATCGCTTCAGCAAAATCAGCAGCACCGGAGATGCCACCAGGCGGAATGGGAGGCATGGGCGGTATGGGTGGAATGGGCGATATGGGCATGGGTATGTAAATACCCCCATACCAGACACTCTAAAAGCTTTAATTTAAAAAATTATTCAAGAAGGGATGACGATGTTTCTGTCGTCCCGGTCAGAATTTTTTTCACGTCTACCCAGATTATTAGTCTTTTTTGTGACTCATGCTCTTCTGAAGAACTGTCAGATCTGAGCCCTTCTTCTTCATCAAGCTTGATAATTCCCTGGATATAATCGGTCAGGTGCTCATCTACCCCTTTAATATTCGTATCAACAGCATTCTCATCAATCGTCAGAACGCTGTGAACCTCATCGACGATAACACCGACACTGGTATTTTCAAAAGCATCCGGAATGAGTACCATAATCTTCTGCTCTTCCCGTTCCTTTGCCGGTGTGATACCCAGAAGATAATGCAGATTTATTATGGTGGTTATCTCCCCCCGGAGGTTTAAAAGTCCGGTGACATGAGAGGGGGCACGAGGTATTGGTGTTATTGGTAGCATCTCCACGATTTCACGTGCTATGCCAATATCCATGGCATATAATTCTCCCCCCAGGTCAAATTCCAAAATATCTACAACCATACCTGAAGATTGATCTATTCTTCAGGGGTTTGAACCTTTGGGAATATCATAGAATGCCAGACTTTCTGTATTTTTTTTGAAAATGTCTGAACCAATGAGGCACATTCTGATTGCAGGAGCCGGATATATCTTCGTTTCACCCGGGGACATTCTGAATGCTCGCGCTGATAACAATATAATGAGGAGTGAATGCCACGAGGAAATAATCAGGGAATGTGTAAATGCAGGAGAATAACACCTGCCTGTGTGTGCTTCACCAAACCCCCCGGAAATCTTATGCCTGATATGTTCACACAAGTTCCCTGACAATATCTCATTCTTTTTAGACCAATATATAAATCTTCGTTCACGTTTTCAAAAAATACAGCCATGTCATCCCATAATTGATCTCACCACATCAGTAGGGATGATACCATAAAAGGCCAATAAAGACCCGAAATCTAATGAAAGTTGAAATTTTAAAGTATTATTACAAACCCGTCATCTCCTGAATATATGAGACAGATATTATAAGAAAAACTCATATGAATCGAAAGTGGACATATTCAAAGAGAACAGAGAATACGCGCAGATAAGCACGGTAATTCAGAGATGGGATCTGACTCTTACGGCATCGATATGGTATTTGTTAAAAACTCAAGAAGGAACACTTTTCTTCTTTACAGAGAAAGGAGTAATATCCGAATGATGGCAGGGGCTATTTCAAAAGGGATGGAATATGGCTGGAAATCCAATTAAGGTACTATTTGTTGAGGACAATGAGGATCATGCCTTCCTTATTATTCATGAACTAAAAAAAGGCGGATATGATCCTACCCTCAAACGGGTTGATACAATGGAAGATGTCCGGTCTTCTCTGGACTCAAATGATTGGGATGTTCTTCTCTGTGATTATAGTCTGCCCGGGTTTACGGGAGTGGATGTCATCGAGGAGTACCGGAAGAGGAACCTTGATTACCCCTTCATTGTCGTTTCAGGAGAGATTGGTGAAGATACTGCAGTCACCCTCATGAAACGCGGAGCACATGACTATGTGTTCAAAGGCAATCTCTCACCCCTCCTCCCGGTCATCGAGCGGGAAATAAAGGATGCAAAAAACAGAAAGAAGAGCCGGGAGATTGAGGAACTACAGCGAGCTGAAGCAATAAAATTCAGAGCGATGATAGACTCCTCATATGATGCCATTACTCTCTTTGATAACGATATCCTCATTGAATGCAACACAACAACCCCGAAGATCTTCAGGGTTCCGCAGTCACAATCCATACTGGGAACATCAATCTACTCACTGGCCCCGGAAAACCAGGCTGATGGCTCATCATCCAGAATCTTTTTCAGCAAGGCATTTAACTCAGCAAAACAGGGTATCCCCCAGGATCTGGAATGCATCCTGAACCGGTTTGACGGCACCTCCTTTGATGTCGAACTCACTCTCACCCTGCTCACCCTTCCCGAAGGCCCCAGAATCCAGGCTACCTTCCGCGATATAAGCGAGCGGAAAAAGGCAGAACGTGAGATGCAGGACCAGATGGAAACCATCAAGGAACTCCAGCAGCAGGAGATGACCATGATCAATCAGAACCCGCTGCCCCTTCTGCTCATGGATCTGAAATTGAGGATCATGAAGGTCAATGCATCATTCCTTGAGATGAGCGGGTATACTGAGCAGCAGCTCCTCTCCATGCGTGCCAACGATTTTAAAGTCCTTGAGAAGAGCGGTCAGGGCCTACGCGATGCATTACAATCAAAAAAAGCAGTCACCGGACTACTTGTCGTCGATTTTCCGGCAGGAATTCACCATATCGAGCAGGATATCATCCCCCTTCTTGACAAGCACCATGATGTGGTCAGTATCATGTCCACATACAAGGACAAGACAAACGAGATCAAAAAGGAGCAGGAGATCCAGCGGATGATGAAGGAGGCAGAAGACCATGCCAATCTTCTGGATATCGCTGCAAAAGATATCGGAGAAGCCTTTGCCCTTGTTTCAAAGGGCGATCTGACGACTGAAATATTGAAACGTGAGAATGATCCGCTCACAGCCGTAAAGGAGAACGCAGGGAAGACTATTGCGGCCCTCAGGAAAGCGTTACAGGAGGTCAGCAGAGTCTCATCCAGCGTTTCAGAAAATATGGGGGAGATTAGTAAAGGATCAACTGATATCGCCCGGGCTACCCAGGCCGTTGCCCGGACCACGATGCAGTCTTCAGAGATTGGCAAGGATCTTATTGCCCACATGGAGGATATCACCAACCAGATATCAAACCTCTCCGCTTCAAATGAAGAGATAACAAGTACCAGCCAGGAGGTTCTCCGTCATGCCAGGGATGTTGCAACACGGGGAGGTGAAGCACAGACCCTCGGAAATGAGGCAAATGACAAGATGAGTCTGGTGATGAAGATCGCCCAGGAGAGTGTTGAGGA